>JAIEQA010000067.1 GCA_019748095.1 Caulobacteraceae bacterium
CCCCGGTCGGCCGGGCGGGCGCCCCGCCGGCCGCACCCGCGGGGGCGCCCGACCCGACCGCCAGCGCGACGCTGCTGGCCGGCGCCGTCATCGAGGCCAGCCTGCTGACAGGCGTCCGCTCCGATCTGCCCGGCCCGGTGCTCGGCCAGATCACGGCCGATGTGCATGATACGCGAACGGGACGGCGGCTCCTGGTGCCGAAGGGCTCCCGCTTGATCGGAACCCATACGTCTCAGGTCGCTCAAGGCCAGTCTCGGCTGCAGGTCCTCTGGACCCGGATCATTCTTCCGAACGGGCGGTCGATCCCGCTCGAGGATCAGGCGGCCTCCGATCCCCAGGGTTATTCAGGACTGGAAGACCGCACGGACCAGCGTTGGGGGGAACGCTTGCGATCGGCGGCGCTGACGACGCTTCTGGCCGTCAGCGCCGCCGCGGTGGACGCGGACGAGGAGGATCGTCTCGCGCGCGCGATCCGCGACGGCGCGAGCGGCGGCGTGGATGCTCTCGGACGCGGACTGGTCGAGCGCGGTCTGTCGATCCCGCCGAGGCTCACCATCCGGCCCGGCTTCGCCTTTCGCATCGTCCTCACCCAGGATCTCGACCTTCAGCCTTACGGAGACTGATTCATGACCCCTCTCAAACTGGCGGGGCTACAGGACGACACGCCCGTCAAGATGACGATCGAACTTCCCGCCGACACCCATCGGGACCTCGTCCTCTACGCGGAGACCCTCTCCGGCGACGGCGAGAAGACCTGGGCCCCGGCGCAGTTGATCGCACCCATGCTGAACCGGTTCATGGCGACGGATCGCTCTTTCATCGCCGCCCGGACGCGTCGGCAGGCGGCCCGCCCTTCCCGATCCTGATGTCAGGCCGCCGGTTCAGCCCGAGATCGGCATCGGATGGAGGGCCAGGTTCTTCTGGCTGTAGAGGGTGCTGTTCCCGGGGTTCTCCAGAACCCATCGCCGATAGCCGTCGATGTCCGGGCCCGCGAGATTGATGGCGAACTCCGTGCCGAAAAGCGCGAGGACGAAATACCATTCTCCCGCCGCCGTCACGAGGAAGTCGGACTCGTGCACGATCTGCGCGCGCTCCCCGCGATCATCGAGGATGTATCCATCGGCCGGGTAGAGTTGGCGTGAATGCACCGGCCAAACGGGGAGGCGCCCCCGCCGGGCATGGTCGCGCAGGTCGTCCAGTTGCGTTTCGTCGCAGAGATAGTCGACGCCGCCCGGCGCCGTCTCAATGCGCGCGGCCATGCTCTCGAGGGCGATCTTGGCCATGAAGCGCGACAGGATCGCGCCCGTCGGCCACGGCCCTGCCGTCGGAAGCCAGAGTTGGCCGCTTTTCACCGCCAGGACGTGCTCGAAGGCGTCAGGCGGGACGGCCACCGAGGTCATTTCGAGCTTCGGAAAGCGGGTCACTTCCACGGGCACGCCCGGTGTGATCAGGCCCCCCACGGGAGGCACGCGCCCCTTCTTGCTGAGAAGCTCCTGTTCGAACCTCAGGGTCTTCACACCGGGCGCTTCCAGAAAAGGCTTCTCGACGGCCTTGGCGAAATAGTTGTTGCAGCCGTCGCAGACGACGCCCTTGCCGAGCACATGCCTGGTGTTTCCCAGGGATTCCGGGATGATGTGCTCGACGCTGCGGGACTGCGACGAGTCGGCCTTGCAGAAGAGACAGCGCATGCGTTCGCCTTCGTAAATTAGGGCGTGGCGGAGATCCGCGTTTTCCATTCAGATCGCATCGAGCGACCGGTCGGGACCAGCGATATCTTGCGCGGAACGCCGCAAGACGGGGCGCTCTGCCGTCGTGAGCCGGAACAGGGCGGGCGATGATCGACCGTCTCAAGTGAGCATGCGAGCCGAGCTGACGAACCGGCGCAGGGCGGGATTGTCGTTGCGATGATACCAGGCGGCGGCGAAACCCACGGTCAGTCCCTCGCCGGCATGAAGGGGTCGATGGGTCAGACCTTCGGACAGGCCCGCCGTCTGGAGAGCGCCCGCGGCCACGATGGCAAGGCCGAGCCCGAGTTGAACCTGGGCCAGCAGGATCGGCAAACCCGCCCGCACGATCTTCACGGCGGGCGCGCCTTCCTGCGGGAGGATGAGAGCGGCGGCGCCCACGTCGCCTTCGCTGACGAGAAAAGGGAGATCGGTCACCTGCGCGAAATCGACATGGGCCTGCGCCGCCAGTGGATGTGACGCGGGAAGAACCACGTGCAGGGGCTCGCGCCAGAGCTCCGAAACATCCAGACCGGAGATCGTCATTCCGCCGGGAAGGACGGCGAGATCGATCCGGCGATCCGCGACGGCGGAGATGTGATCGTCGGCCTCTCCGGCGATCATCTCTATCTGGACGTCGGGGTGAGCGCCTCGAAAACGGAGCAGCAAGCCGAACAGCGCATCGGAAAGAAAAGAGGGGGTCAGCCCGATCTTCAGGCGGCCGAGTCGTCCCTGTCCCGCTTCGCGCGCCTCGCTGACGGTCTCGGACAGGAGCCCGAGTGCATTCTCAACGCCCTTGATGAAAGAGACCCCCGCGACGGTGAGTGTCGCGCCGCCCGGATTGCGATGGAACAGCGAGACGCCGATCTCGTCTTCCAGAGCCCGCACGCGTCGGCTGAGCGCGGATTGTTCCACCCCGAGCGCGTAGGCCGCCTTTCGAAATCCGCCGGCGCTCGCCACGGCGACCGACCACCTCAGAGAGGTCAGGTCCAGCCAGGGGGCCGGCGCGGACGTCATCCCATGCCCGCCGGCGCCTGCTCCGCTTCGGTCAGCAGGGGCGCGGCGCTGATGCGACGTGCGTGAAAGGCATGGATCGCTTCCGCCGCTTTCTGCACATCTCCGTGAGACAGGAGAAGCGCGACATTTTCCAGCGAGTCAGGCATGTCCCGGAGAATGCGGACCTCCGCCGCAGAGAAGCGTTCGATCGTCGCTTGGACGCGATCATAGGTCGCGATCAGCGTAGAATCGGCGGCTCCGGCGACCACGTGCCGAAAGAGCTGAGTCGTGTCGGTTGCCGTCGTCGCGGTCTCGGCGAGAGGCCAACCGGCGGAGCATCGAAGCCCGCGATCGAGGCAATGGAGGCGAAGGCGGTAACGGCCGACAAGTCCGGCGGCGTCGAGTCTCAGGCCGGCGTATCCGCCCGCCGGCGCGCGGTCGATCAGACCTTCGCCGCCAAGCCACGCCAGCGCCTCGCGGATCGGGGTCGTGGACAGGCCGAGGGCCTGGGCCTCATCCAGAATGATGATTGGCTTTCCGGGCGAGAACGCGCCCGCGATCGCGCGATCCCTCAGCGTGCGCAAAGCGGTGGCGAAGGGATCACGATTGCGCGCCATCCAGAACCTCCGTACTCCGAATCATCAGAGTTCGGACATTCTTGCCTCAGTTGAAAGCTGCCTGAGCCTGGGCGCGATTTATCTTCGCAAGGGACGTGGATGGCCCGTGCAGACGCGCGATTTTTTCGCGTCGGACCGACTTTCTGGCCCCGGACTCACTGCGCCGTGTTGATTGAACAGGTTTGGGCACCCACCCTGTCGCGGTGAGGTTGTGAGATGACGCCACCGGACCGCTCAAGCCAGGACAGTGACAGCGTGGTGCTTTCCGCCGCACTCCGGGGCATTCGGCGCCTGCGCGGCTTCTCGTCCGCCGAGACCGCGGCCGGCATGAACCTCGCCTTGCGCACCTATCAGGACTTCGAAGCCGGCCGGGGGCGGCTCAATATCGACTACATCCATCGCTTCTGTCGTTTCGTGGACGCCGACCCGGACGCCATCATCGCGTCGCTCGCGATCGGGTCCCCGGAGTTCGCGATACGATGCAGTTCCAACAAGTTCATGCGGATGGTCATGATCGGCATCCACCAGCTCAATGAACAACTGGGCGACAGACTCGCCAATGTGGAGGCGCGTGCGGTCGTCGCGGTGGTGAACGCCAGCGTGCGCGACCTGGTGGAAAGCGGCTCGGGTGGAGAGGCCTCCGCCTGGCTTCAAGCGGGCGAGGCAGAGCTTCGACGCGCGCGCCCGAAGCCAGGCCGCTGAATATATCGAGATATGCTTTGCCAGCGCCCGCCTGACGGTCGCCCATGGCGTTCGCCGCGATCCTGCGGCCAACCAAGGAGACTGTGATGCAAACCTCAATCCGCGTTCGCCTGGTTCGTCTGGGCGAAGCCCGCGCCCTTACCCGGGGCCAGTGGCACGAGGGCGTCCTGGAACTGGACGGAACCTATATCCGGATGGCCTGAACTTCTCGCAGACGTCGGCGCAAGGCCGGCGTCTGCACCGGCGGCGCCGGAGAAATATACGGCAATATAGCTTGCCGCGCACAGACCGGAGTCGCCTCTTTGCGCCGCCGCGCTCGTGCGGTGTTCCAGAGAGGAGAGACTGAGATGACCTATCCCCAAACGATCCGCCTCATCCGCCTCGGCCAGGCCCGCGCCCTGACCCGCGGCGGCGCTGAAGAGGGCGTCCTGGAGATCGACTTCACCCGCATCAAGCCGCAGGGCTGAGGTCGCGGCCGCCGGCCTCGGCCGGCGGCCTTCGCCCTTCTTCCTCTTGTGCTTTCGCCCGCACCCTCCATTCATGTCGTCTCTGTCGAGGACGATCTAGTCGCGCTCGATATCGAGAACGACGCCTACCTCTGTCTTCCCGGCCTCGGACGGCACCTGATCTCCGAGAGTGGCGGCGGGTGGAGGCCGTCGAGCGCGGCGGTCGCCCAGGGACTCATCGATACGGGCTTGTTCCAATCGACGGCCATCCGCGGCGGTCGGGAGCCTGTTCTGCCGACGGCCACTCGCACCTCCCGGCGGTACGAGGGCGCCAAGCTTGGCGGCGGCGCAGGCGTCGCCCTGTTCTCGGTCATGGCGTGCGAGGCCTGGCGTGTCCACGGGCGCCCTTTGAAAGCGCTCATCGCTCGATCCCCGAACGTGCCGCTGCGCTACGATCAGACCGATGAGGCGATGGCCGAGGCCCGCTTGTTCGATCAATGGATGCCGTGGGTTCCGGGGCAGGGCCAGTGCCTCTATCGAGCCTATCTGCTGCGGGCCTTCCTCGCGTCCCGCGGCCGGGGCTCCACCTGGGTGTTCGGCGTCAGGACGTGGCCGTTCTCCGCCCATTGCTGGCTGCAGATCGGAGACGTCCTTCTGGATGACGATCCGGATCGCGTCGCCCTCTACGCGCCCATCATGACCGTGGGCGCATGACCCGGTTCGTCGCTGTGCTCGGGCCCGAGGCCCACTCCGGCGCCTATCAGGCGATGCAGGAGACCGCTCGACGACAGGGCTGGTCGATCAGCGATGCAGGGCCGGGTTTGTGGATCGCGTCGGGAAGGGCCTCCGTCAAACGGCAGCCCCTCGCCATCGGCGAGGTTGTTCTGATCGGCGAAACCTCCACTAGGGCGATGACTTCGGACGGCGTCATCCGCGATATCGATGAGGCCTGCCGGGATCTCACACGGACGCTCTGGGGTCGCTACGTGGCCCTGTTGCTGACGCCCGATGGACGTCTGGCCGGGGTCTTTCGGGATCCGTCCGGGGCGATCGATTGCGCGGTCTCACGCAGCGGCCCCGCCTGGCTGATCGCCAGCGACACGCCGGATTGGCTGATCGATGCGACGAATGACAGTCCTGGCCTCTCCTGGGACGCGGTCGCGGCCGCCTTGCGGGATCCAATCACCCTTTCCACCGCCGACCTGCTCCGCGGATGGAAGACCGTTCCCCCCGGAGCGCTTCATCTCCCGGACGGGCGTAACCGTGTGATTTGGTCGCCCGCAATCGCCGTTGGAGGGTCGCCCCCGGCGACCGCGGTTCAACTGCGCGAGACGGTAGATGCAGCGGTCGTCGGGCTCGCCCGGGATCGAGCTTCTCTTCTCGTGGAAGTTTCGGGAGGACTGGACTCAGCGATCATGGCCGCCAGCCTGCGAGCAAGCGGATTCCAGGGAAAGGTACTCTGGCTCAACACCCATGGTCCATTCGCGGAATCAGACGAGCGCGCCTACGCCACAGCGGTCGCCAGGATGCTGGACGTGGAACTGATGATCGTGGAGCGTCGGGTCCAAGACTTGGCCACGGGGCTGGCGCTCGACCACCCCCGAGCCTTCCGGCCGAGCCTCAACCGCATGGACGCAGGCTATGACGGGTTGCAGGCGGAGCTTTGCGAGGCAAACGGCGTGGAGGGGATCCTCACGGGCAAGGGCGGCGACGTGGCCTTTCTACAGACCGCGACGTCCAGCATTCTGGCCGACGAACTGCGCGACCGGGGCCTGGCTGCGCTATTCGGACCAACCGCGCCTGTGCTCGCCCGTCGTATGAGACGATCCGCATGGCGTACCCTGCGGGCTGCGATCGGCACCGCGAGGCGGCCGCGCGACTATGCGGCATCGCCGAACGTCCTTCTGCACCCCGACATCCGCGACCTCAGAGCCGTACCG
Organism: Caulobacteraceae bacterium; assembly: GCA_019748095.1. Lineage (GTDB taxonomy): Bacteria > Pseudomonadota > Alphaproteobacteria > Caulobacterales > Caulobacteraceae > Brevundimonas. Next base: position 6,426 of record JAIEQA010000067.1, read on the forward strand.
CATCCCTGGCTCTCGGACCTGGACGGGATCGGATCCGGGAAACGACAGCAGATCGTCGGGTTCGCGAGCAATCTCGGGCTCCACAGCCTGTCCCGGCGCAACGAGAAGTCCGAACTGCTCCACCCGGCGCTGAGCCAACCCGTGATGGAGGCGGTTCTGGCGACGCCGTCCTACGAACTTACAAGAGGAGGTCATGATCGCCTTCTCGCCCGGGAAGCCTTTGCGGATCGGCTGCCCGAGGCTGTCGTCCATCGTCGATCCAAGGCGGAGCTCGGCGGCTATTATGGTCGGGCCGTCGCGGCGAACATCGCGTTGTTGCGACCTCATCTCCTTGAAGGACATCTCGCCCGCCGAGGCCTGATTGATCGCGATCAGGTCGAGGCCGCGCTTCAGGTCGAACACCTGATCTGGCAGGGCGGCTATCTGGAGCTGATGATGCTGGCCCTGTGGGAAAGCTGGATGGAGGCTTGGCTTCGCTGAAGCGGCCGTAGGCTCGTTGAGCGACCCAGCCTAGGTGCTCTGCATCTAGGGGGTGTGATGCGATGCGCCGCGGCCCGAGCCGGGCGATGGGCAACTCGCGCGTTCATTGATGCGGCCTTCGCCTTCGCGGTGTCGCTGCTGATCATCGCCGAACGTTAGCGTCTCAGGAGGTTGTCGCAGTCGACGCACAGGATCTCGCTGTCACAGACCCAGTGTTGCTGACCTTTGGCCCGGTCGCGCCCTGTGAAGCAGGAGATGCTGTTCGTCCGATCGCTCATCTGCATGACGAAGGCCTTGGGGATAAGATGGGCGTCGATCATGTTCGACGCGCCGCAGTGAATGCAGGCCATGCCCATCCCATCGTCTACAACTGGACGGACAGCTGCCAGTTCATCGACCGGCTACGGCTGATGATGTCCGGCACGGAGGTGATGAGGAGTTCTCCCGACAGGTTGTTGAACAGGGCGACGCGATGTCGAGGCCCGAGCTGATCCGCGGCCGAGATTTCGCTCTCGGTCAAAGCGAAGAAGAAGCCTGCGAACCCGGGTTGGACCCGCGGCTGGTTCGCAGTCTTGATCTCGATGAAGGTGACGCCGTCGATCTGTCGGCGCAGGCGATCGGGATCCGTGAAGTCGAGAGGTTGAGGGGCGGCGAGGGCGTCGAAGCTCGACGCCTTAATCGTCACGCCGGTCTCGGCGAGCGCGGCCAGAAGCTGCCGGAGCGCCGGCCCCTTGGGGCGGCTGGTCCAGTGCTCCATCGCCAGAAGGGCCGCCTGTTCGCCTGCGGCTCCGCTCTCATTCGCCAGCCGCGCCAGATGGGCGCGTTTGGCGGTGATGACCTCAAGCGGCGTCATGGGTGGTAAATGCGCGGGCGCGCTCAAAGCGGTCTGACCTCAAGGCGGAAGCGCTGCGGATCGGGCGTCGCCTCCAGGAACTCCACCGGGATACCTCGCTCCGCCACCCATTCCTGCACCATCGCACGCTCGTCGGGGCCGCACCGGGCCCCGAAGATGACGCCGTCCAGCCGGTCAGGCGGGAAGGCTTCATGACCGGCGCCGCCAAGAACCTCCCGGCGGAAGAGGCGGTGCTCCTGTTCGTAGGCCCAGAAGTCCGCCTTGACCAACAGGGCGTCGAAAAGACCTGCGTAGTCGTCCGGAGCTGCCGCGCGGTTCACGACAGGTCGATCAGCCGCATAGGACACACGATAGGCCGGGTCGGGGATGTCGGCCGACAGGGGACGGGTCTTGAAGCGAAGGCAGAGACCGGCGTGGGAGTCTGCATAGTGGGACCACATCAGCACCTGATCGTTCACGCCGCTCAGACAGCACACTGCAAGGTTCTGCATGTGGTTGGCACCCGCCCGCTGCATCATCTCGGACGCCGTTTCAGGCGAGAGACTCACCAGATAGTCGAACACTCGCTCCCGTTCCTCGGCCGATGCGAGGGGATTGGCCTTATCGACGACGTATCGAACATAGGCTTCGTACTCGGCAGGGCTGCTGTTGAGGGTGAAGCTCGGGAAGGAATCGAACGGATCGTTGAATGACGCGGCCTGTGCGAACCAGAGCCGGCTGTTGACGATGATGTCGCGGGTGAACTCACGCGCGCCGGGCGAGAGCGACCGGTATTTGTACAGTACGGGCGGGGGCGTGTCGAAACGCCATCCGGCGCCGGGCGTCGCGCTCGTCACAGGTCTCTCCCTCTTAGGTCCCTGTGGGTGCTATCAGCTCGCCTGCGTCGATACGAGACCGGCGATGCCCGAGCCGCGAGTCAGGCACCAACCCTTTCGTAAGTCCGCCCATCAAGGACGCGCTGGACCTGCTCGGTGCCCCGGGCTCCGATGCGCTCCGAGATATCAGCGGCCGAATGCGATTTCGCCAGGGCGCGAATGGCCTCCACCTGCTCGATCGACAATCGATCCGAGCGACTGCAGATCTGGGCGGCCGCCCACGTCCGATCCTGCCATCGCTCCTTGAGCCAGGGGCGTGGCAGATCGTCTCCGGTGCGTGCGCTGACCCATCTGTCGAGCGCCGGCTCACGCTCGTCGGGTTCAGGCGGCGCACCGGGCGGAATCATGCCGTGCTCGCGCAGATACCGCAGGCCGTCCTTGCCCCCGGGGATCATGTTCAGACGTCGCTGATCCTCCCAGTGACCTTCCACCAGAGCCTCCTCGGCCTGGTACAGGGCCTCAAGGTCATCGGTGACGCCCATGACCTTGTGATTGACGTAGGTGATGCGTCCGGCGGCCAGCTCCTCCCGGAAGGTCCGGTGGAATTTGAGCGTGCCCCCGTTTCGGATGGCCCTCTGATGCTCGGCCCAACGCGTCTGCCAGCTGCGCGTCGTCAGCCCCACATAGAACCAGCCGTCATCAGGATAGGAGCCGCCCTCGCCGAAAATGTGCTGGTAGAGCACATAGGATTTCCGGGGCCACAACGTCGGCGCGAGCAGCAGGTGCGCGGGCGAGGTGAACAGCTGGCTGGGGCGTTTGACACCCGGAATGTGAAGCGGAGCCTGACCGCGCCTGGCCAGATCAAGCAGAACCGGGTCGTCGACGACGTCCAGGCGGATCTGCGGCGCAATGGGCAGCTCGCCGTCCGCCAGAGGCTTGCCGGACGCCATCTCGGTCGGACCGACGCTCCTGTGACCCGGTCGGATCATCTGCTGCGGGGCCACGAACATCGCGCGGTCCCCGAGTTTGATGGCGTGAAACACCGGAATGGCCTGGCCTGGTCCGACCCGGATCAGACCGTTGGTCTGTCTGGCGGATCCGAGCCAGTGGCTGCCGTAGTCCGAGCGGAGCCAGACGCGCAGCATGGCGTCCAGTTCCTTGCGGTGCCTGTGCATGGCCTTGGGGGCCAAATGCAGCCACCAGGCTTCATTGATCGCGACCATGAGGATCCGGGGTCGTTCCGCCGCTGAAGCGGCCCAAGGTCTGCGTCTAACCCGGACGGAGGCCGAGGCCATCGATATGATCGTCAAGGGTCTTACTCGCCCAGCAGATGGTCGAGGCCGCGCTTTCGCAGGAAGGCCTTCATGGCGTCCGAAACGGGAGGCTCGACATCGAACTCCCCGAACCGCTGACGGAACAGATCCCAATGCCGGGCGAGGTGGCCCTGACGCCGGAAATCGGGCGCGAGCCAGATCCAGTCCAGCCTCCACGGCCGCCCTTCGCCAGGCTGAGGACGAAAGGCGGCGGATCCCGCCACCCGGTCCTCGGGGTCGATGAAGAGGAAGCCGACCGGGTCGGGATCCTGCTCCGGCCTCTCTGGCCACTGTGAAAAGGTGTAATCGAACTCGCGTTTGAAGGCGAAGGCCCGCCGGTACATGTGATCATGCTTCCATTGGGGCGATCGGCTGTCGACCCAGGGGGCTTCCAGGGCGTCTGCCGCGACGGCCTCCGCCATCTTGCGATCGGGTTCCGGTTTCAGGATCGCGAGGCGCCGTCGGTGGGTCCGGCGATGCTGTTTGTCAGCGGACGGGATGCCTTTGACATACTCGTGTCCGCAGTCCTCGCAGATTACCAGTGTCGGCTCCGGACGCGGGCGATATTTCGGGGCCTTCACCGTGAGCCAGAGCGGCGCCTCGTCGTCGTTCAACGCATATTCGGCCTTGTAGCCATGGGGCGTCTCCAAGGTTTGACGCTTCACGCCGCGCCAATCGCCCAGATCCACATCGAGGGTCAGCGGCGGAGTGCGGCCGACGCTTTTGTGGTGAAAGAGGGCGTCCACGCCCTGCCAGGTGAGGTGGGATGCCTTGCTGAGCTCAGAGCGCAGGCGGGAGCACAGGACCTCCGCGTCGATCAGGAACCCCAGCCTTTCGAGTAGGATAAGCACGGCCGCGGCGTCGGTGACGGAAAGGCTGTCATAGCCGTCGGGCTGATCGAACCGGTTGGCAGGGCGGTCGAAGACGGGACGAAACTCCAGCTTCAGCATTTTGACGAAAACGTCGGGTCTCAAATCAAACCGGTCGAGCCGGCGATCAGCCATCAGCATCGCATCCTCCAGCGCCAATTCAGAAATCCAGCCCTCGCGGGCGACGGCGGCCCAGGTCTTGGCCAGACTGACCGAGGGCGGCGCGGGCGCGTTGAGCGCGTTCCAGATCGCACTCAGAGTCTTCGGCTCGGTGTGCAGGCTCATGAGATCGGTGCCATGCACCAAGCGGCTTTGGGCAGGCTGCCGGTGATCGGTCGCCGCCCGGCGATTGTGGCGCGGACTCCGTCGAGCTCAAGCGACCAGGGCTTGTGAAGGTCGGGGGCATGGCTCGCGACCAACGGCAGGGCGATCAGGGTGAAGTCAATCACGACGGCGTCGGCGACGCCCGGGACCATCGGGAGCGACAGGAAGTCGCCGGTCTCGGCCGGACGCAACAGCCAGGTCCGGCGTTCGCTGCGGTGGTGCTGGATGAGCGTCAACCGGGCGGCGTCAAACCGCAGCAAGGCTGGCCTGGACGCGCGAAGAGCGCCGCGGTGAAGGGTCAGCCGGATCGTAAGAGCCTCAAGGGTCGAGGCGCCGAACTCGGCGTTGGCGGCGGCGGACAGGATCAAAACGACGGGTCGTTCGCGCACCCAACGCAGGGAGCGCCAGACGGGCTGCGCGAGCCATGGGCCCGGTGCCCGGGACCGAAGGCGGTGGAGGCCTTGAAGGGTCAGGGCTGCGATGATCATCACGACGGCAAGCGCGACCGCCGCCAGCGCGAGCGGACGGGGCACGGCCGGCAGCAGATCCGGAGCCAGCTTGTCGATGATCCACCAGCCGACGGTCGCGACCGACGGCAGCCCGGCGAGCCAGTTGACGCGACGTTTCATGTCGAATCGCCCCGTTTGCGAATGATCCGATTTGAACACTAGGCGTGATCAAAGTCGCGCGCCCTCAAACGACCCCTAGGTTCATATCGGCGGCACCAATTGTCGGAAGCGACTCGGGCGACGAGAAGCCGGAGGGCTCTCGTTGGCGCTCCGCTACGCTGAGACCCGGAGCAGGAACTAGGAACCTTCACCGGATGCGTCAAAGAACAGCGGTCACCCGGGAAGACCCAGGACCTCGTCCAGCCATCGCCAGACGGTGGCGTACATGTCGCGAATGTTCGCCGGGCTGGACAAGACGTGTCCTTCGCCTCTGTAGGTGACGAGGACCACATCCTTCTGCTGTCGATAGAGCGCCGAGAACAACTCCTCGGCCTGCCCGGGGGGAACGTAGTCCCGGTCGGCCGTGAAAAGCAGAACCGGCGCGGAGATGCGATCCGCGTGGAGCGCAGGGCTGTTGCGCACGTAGCGGTCGGTAGCCGCAAACGGCGGCGCGCCAAGGCCTCCTTGGCCGGTTTCAACCCAGCCGGCGCGGGACCGTACCGGCAGTCCATCCTCGGGCGCGAGGGACTGCGACAGCGGGAACTGGCCCCAGGCGCTCAGCAGATTGTACGGGCCATTGGCTGCGATGACGGCCGAAAAGCGATCCGATTGGGTTGCAGCGGCGACGGCGGCAAAGGCGCCGAAGCTGTGTCCCCACAGGATGATCCGGTCAGGGTCGAAGTCGCCCGATGGGGCCGCTGCATCGACGGCGGCGAGGATGTCGGACGCCATGCCGGCGGCGGGCTCGCCTCGTCTGTCCGCCCGCGGAAGACTCGGGATCAGCACCGCGTAACCGGCCGAGACCATCAGTTGCACATTGGTCATCACGTCCGGATCTGTCGGCGCCGGCGCGCGGGCGGGGCCGCCGGGATAGGGGACGATGATCAGAGCGGGTTTGCGATCGCCAGCCGCGAGAGGGCGATAAAGCCAGCTCACGAGCGGGGAGCCGTCAGCAGTTCGATGGGTCACGGCGTGGGCGGAGGCGAAGGTGATCTGGCCGAGCCCGTCATTCAGCCGGATCACCGACGGTCCGCCGTCCAGAGTCAGAACCTCGCGGTTCTGATCGTCGTTGCTCGCGGCGATCAGATGTTTGTCGCCCACCGCTGCGACCCGGGGAGACGCCCTCATCCTGAGGCCGACCATGGAGCCCGATGTCGCATCGACCCGCCACATCTCGTCACCGTCGCCCGTCAGCACCCAGTCTCGTCGAGGCGGGCTGTTGAAGAAGAAGCGCTGCCCCTGACTGAACAGGGCCGACGTGACGCTCGGCCTGGGCCGGATCGGCCGTCCCAGCCGTTCGGCATGACCGTCGCGATCCACCGCCCAAGCCTCGGCTCCGGCCTGCACCACGACGTGATCCGGGGACACGCCGACGAGCCCCGCGGAGGGTGACGCCAGGCTGCGGGTCAGAACCTGGGGGCCTGCGTCCGAGAGAGCGATCCAGTCCCGGCGTTCGCCATTCTCTGCATAGAGAATAGGGGACTCTCCGAACCAGTCTGCGCTGACGACTTCCGTGCGCAGGCCCGTTTCGACGAGCGCTGGCTTGAAGCCGCCGAGCGCTGTGGTGATGACGGTTTTCCCTTCGGGATCGATCTGCAGGAGGCGACCTTCCGACCAGGGCTCGTCGTCATGCCTCGCCCAGACCAACAGGCGCCCGCCGGAGGGCGCCCAGGTCAGGAGGAGCGGGGAGACGTCCTGCCCCGGCAACGGCTCCCACGCCTCACCGCTCACAAGATCGACGAGGGTGAGTTCCCGCCTGTCCGAGAAATCGCCCTGGAGAAAGGGGGCGTCGGGTTTGAAGGGCCGGTCCTGTGTGAACCTGACCGCCGCAGCGAAGCGGCCTCCAGGCGCGAGTTCAAGGTCGTGGAAGCGACCGGAGGCCAGAGTTCGTTGCGTCCCCGAGGCGGCGGACACCAGCACGAGGCGGGCGTCGGCGGGTTGGGGGTTTAGCCGTAGGAAGGCGCCGCCGCCGATCAGGGTGCGGCCCGGTTGAGCCCCCTCGCGGGTCAACCGCCACAGCCGCCTCATTCGATCTTCGGCGTCGAAACCCAGCCGCATCATCGTGGGCAGGTCTCTGTCGGCGCGCTGGATCATCACCAGATCGTCGCCGTTGCGCCACTGCGCCGCCCGGCCCCACATCGCCGTCTCTGGCGTGCCGGAAAGCCACCGTATTTCACCGGTGACCGTGTCCGCGATCCCGGCCGTGAATGTGCGGTCCCGCAGCCTATAGATCAGCAGGCGCCGGTCGTCGGGCGACCAGGCGCCGATGACATGGCCTGTTCCTTCCGCCTCGGGCAGAAGCGACCGAGGCGCGGCCCGGCTGTCGGATGGCGCGATGAGAATTCGGGTCCGCAGAACCAAATCCAGCGCATCATAGTCGTAGGGCGCCGCGTCGAGGTTTGGGCCGATCCGCTCGAAGGCGACGGTCGTTTCCCGAGGTGAGAACACCGCTTGTCCGAAACGTTCGATCCTTAGCAGATCATCCAGGGTGAAAGGGTTGGCGCGAGCCGGCCCCGATCCGAGGATCAGGGCCACGCTCGCGATAGCGAGCGCCAGGCGGAACATGGCGCTCTACCAGCGCTTGGTCAGTTGCAGGGCGAAGGTTCGGCCGAGCGGATCAGCCTGTCCGGCGTCGAAACCAATGCCGGTCACGGCGTCGTAGAACGGCGGATCGGCGTCGAAGAGGTTCCGCACCGAAGCTGTGAGGTTGATCCCCTGCCCCCATGAAGCAGACGGTGTCCAACCCACTTGCAGGTCCGTGGTGGTCCATGAGTCGATCCGGGTGTTCCGGAGGTCCCGGTAGCCGCCGACGTGGTTCACGGCGAGCCGGAGGGAAATGTCGTCGCGCACCCACCGGCCCGCCAGCGTTCCGCGCAGGTCGACGGGGAAGCCGTAGGTGTCGACGAGGTTCACGGTCGGCGCGGTCGTGGTGATGCGGCGCTCGTAATCCAACATGTAGGAGGCCGACGCATCCAGGGTGAGTTCGCCGCCGGCCAGGTCCAGATCATAGGCGGCGTAGCCGTCGAAGCCTCTCACCGCGACCGAGGCCGTATTCAGCCAGCGGGCGTCGACGACGACGCCGAACGCGTTCGGGGGCAGGACGCCCGGAAGGAGGAAGTCCGGACTGGTGATCAACGCTTCGACCGCCGCCCGATCCGCAGCCGAGCTCTGGTCGATCCGGCGTACGAAGGGAGCCAGGGTGGGATCGAGCAGAACCTGGGTGAGATTATCGAGCGCCGGCCGGCCGATCTGGTCCGAAAACTCGATGTCGAACCAGGTGGCGCCGAAGCGCCAGGGCGCGTCCTTGGGGCGGTAGTCGAAACCGAAGGTGAAGGTGTCCGCCGTTTCCGGCTTGAGGTCCGGATTGCCTCCGCCCTCGAACAGGGCGACCTGCTGTCCGACCGTGTCGGCGACGAAGGTCGCGGAGATGTAGCGGCGCTCCGCCAGCTCGGTCATCGCAGGCGCACGAAACGACGTGCCCCAGTTGGCGCGGACGGTCAGATCCTCGATCGGCCCCCAGATCAGCCCGACCTTGGGATTGGCGGTCGAGCCGATGTCGTCATAATCCTCGACACGCCCGGCGAGCGATAATTCCAGTCTCCGGACACCGGGGATCGCGTTGTCGGGTCCGACGAGCGGCGCGCGAACTTCCACGAAGGCGGCGGCGACTTCCCGATCCTTGTCTGGCGATCGGGTGGAGACCGGGGCGAGGCCCGAGGTGAAGGTGACGCCTCGGTTCCTCAGCGACTCCGTTCTGAACTGGGCTCCCACGGCGATCTTCAACTCGCCTCCCGGAAGCCGGAACGCCGTGCCTTGGGCGATGAGATTGGCGGAGGCCACCTCGCTTTCGTCCGTGTAGTGGTTCCAGCCGCCGGAGATGAAGTCGAGCACGGAGCGCGGGTTCGCGGCGCCCGAGCCGAAGAGGTTCAGATAGCCGTCGCGCGGCGCCGAGAATGCGGTCGCAGGATTGTCGGGCGTATTGCCGAGAGCCTCCTGAAGGAAGGTGGATTGCAGCATACCGCGCCGCTGGTCGTCCGACCGCTCGGCGCCCCAGGTCAGGAAGCCTTCGGCTTCCCAATCTCCCGGCAGGAAGACGCGCGCTCCCAAGCTGGCGCCCAGGCTTCGCGAGCGGCCGAACCGCTGGGAAGGGCCGAGATCTTCACCGAAGGAATAGGCGATGCTGTGCGACGTCGCGCCGGTCGGCGACACGAAATGCGGATTGGCGGTCGTGACCGTGGCGATCGTGGTCGGGGTCAGACTCTCTGTCTCGAACTCACGCTGGCTGAATCGAAGATCGCCGGTGAACTCCACATGCGAGCCGACCTGCTGTCGGGCGTAGAGGTAGGCGGCGTGGCGATCGAACTCCGGGACGAGAGCGGCCCCAACCCGGGTGTTTCCGTAGTTTTGCTGACCGGCGGCGAAATCCGCGGCCGAGCGGGCGACGCCGTCGGAGCCCGGTCGGATCGCATGGGTGACGACATAGGCCGCGCTGGCGCTGTCGAACCGCACGATATTACCGGGCGCGCCGTAGTAGGTCCGGTGATCCGTCCCTCCGAACGGCCTCAGGTCGCCGCTCGCGGTATAGGCGCGATCCGATGTGCCGAGCGGGTTCTGACGTTCGAACTCGTAAGTCAGAAGCGCCTGGCCGCTGGACCATGTGCGGCCGACGGTGTGGGCCGCGATGACGGACTCGCCGCCGCCTTGCGATGCGCCGACACGCAACCGGCTTTCCTGGCCGTCGAAGTCCCGCCGCAGGATGATGTTGACGACGCCGCCGACCGCATCGGCCCCATACAGGGCGGAGGCGCCGTCGAGGAGCACGTCCACCCGTTCCACCGCGGCGGTCGGGACGGCGGAGACATCGGCGAAATCGCCCCGGCCGCCCGCACCGGCCATCCGCCGCCCGTTGACGAGCACGAGGGTCGAGTCCGGTCCCAGACCGCGCAGGTTTACGCCAGTGGCCAGACCCGGATTGCTCTGCATCGGATCCGATCCGACAAGAGCCGCCGTCGGCGTGCCGCTGCCAGCGTAGTTCTGGGGCAGGGCGGCGAGCGCATCCGCGACGGTTGCGCGACCCGTGCGATCGAGATCGTCGCGCCGGATCACCGTGACCGGAGACGGCGTGTCTCCGGGCCCGCGCAGCAGCGTGCCGGTGACCACGACCTCGTCCAGGACGACAGCGAGATCAGGCTGGGACGAGCCTTGCAGCACCCATGCGCCGGAGGACGATCGCACCGCGATCAGGCCGGAGCCGGCCAGCAGTAGATCCAGGGCCGCGTCCGCCGTCATCCGTCCGCTGAGACCGGTCGTCCGGCGGCCCGCGACCTGATCGGAGGTGAACATCAACTGGCGGCCGGCCTGACGGGCGTAGGCGTTGAGCGCGCCGCCCAGGGGTCCGGCTGGAATGGAGAAATTGATCTGCGTTGGCGCCGGGGACTGGGCCTGCGCGGTTGTGGCGATGGCCAACATGGCGACGCCGGCGAACAGGCTGGAACGGTAAGCGGTCATGATATCTTCCCCGACGACGCGACAATGCGTCGGGGTAGAGACGGTTGAAGCCGGGGCTGACCCTCACCCTCCTCCATTATTCCTTGGACTGACCAAACGAACCTGCCCGTCAGGCTCGCTGATCACACTCAAACTCAACAAATGCGCCGCAGCTGAAACGAAGGCCGCCCGATCGCCGCTGCGGAAGACGCCGTTGATCGGCGTCGCCGCGACGGCGGGAGCGTCCAGAATGATGGGGTCGGGGAGGTATCTGTTGACCTCCGCGACAGCCTCAACGAGCGGCGTATCGACGAAGGTCAGTTCACCATCGGTCCAACTGGTCGCGGTGTCGACGTTCACGGTGGACAGGCGGGCTTTGCCCCTGGTGATCGCCGTCTGCTGGTTCGGCCGAAGCCGTTGGGGCGCACTCCGCGCGCCGGCCGGGGCGACGTCGACCGCGCCGGATACGAGAACCACGCGGGTCTCCGAACCGATGTGACGGACCTCGAAGACGGTGCCGACCGCGGTCACGGACGCGTCCGCCGTCGAGACCACGAACGGACGTTCGGCATTGTGCGCCACTTCGAAGAAGGCCTGTCCTTCGGACAGCTCGATAAGACGTTGTTCGCCCGTGAACCGCACCCTGAGCCTGGAGGCGGTATCGAGTTGCACGCGTGAGCCGTCGGCCAGTTGCACAGTGCGCTGCTCTCCGACGCCGGTTTCGTAGACGCCGCGCCCCTGCCAAAGCACGACGCACAGCGCCACCGAGGCTGCGACCGCGGTTGCGAGCCCGATAGCGAAGATCTTTCGGCCGTGGCGCTTGGGACGGCGCTGTCGCGCGCTGTCGAGCGCCGCCTGGATGTCGGGATCGCCCGCGAGGTCGCCGCTCTCGGACCAAAGCTGCTCGACGCGCCGGTACGCTTCCGCGTTCGCCGGATCCTTCCGCCACTCGGCGAACTCATGGACGGTGTCGAGCGAAATGCTGCGCGTGCCCAGCCGCGCGAGCCACTCGGCCGCCTGATCGTCGGCCGCCGTTCGTCTGTGTTCCTGAGCCGGCATCACAGCCCCCTTGGACTAGCGTCGGAGCTGAGCGTCGACCTGTTTCAGCGCCCGCGTGATGCGGCGCTCAACTGTCTTTACCGACACCTCTAATCGCCCAGCGATCTGCTCGTTTGTCAAACCTCCGAAGCGGCTGAGCATGAAAATATCTCGCTCGGGTTGCGGCAGTTGGAGGATCAGTTGCTTCAGGAGGACCGCTTCGACCTGCGTTGCCGCGTCGGTCCAGGGAGTGGTCGAGGACACATGGCGGCGCTGCTGCTGCGACCGCCGCCCCTCCTCGGAGACTAGATTTGTGGCGATCCGCAGAAGGAGAGATTTCGGATGTCGAACTTCGCCGCGGGCCTGGTAAGGCGCGATGCGGAGGTAGGTTTCTTGAATGACGTCATCTACGGCTGTCACGCCGAGGCGGCGCAGACGCCCGGCCAGCCACCCGGCGTGCTGCCGGTAAAGCTTCGCCATGCCCAAGCTGTGGGACGCGCTAAGTCTAGCTGTACCTTGATCCGACATCGGACCCCCAGTGACACGTCTAGAAGTCAAAATGACACGATTGGGGGACAGCGAAAAGCAGCGATAGGTCATCATTTGACTGGATGGACCTCGTCGCCCTCATGGGTAGGAACATCCGCCGTGTTCGGGGCGCTCACGGCCTCTCACAGGAAGAGGTCGCATTTCGGGCTGGAATGAAGCGAAGCTATCTCAGCGAACTTGAACTGGGCCGACGGAATCCAACCGTCAGAGCTCTTGAGCGGTTAGCTCATGCCCTAAATATCGATCCCCGCGATCTCCTCACGCCCGATAGTCGTTCAAAATGACACGATCAGGGGGCAGCGCTCAGACGACCGTGCCCGTCATTTACGGCCATGGACGTCGTTGCCCTTCTCGGCAAGAACGTGCGCCTTCTCAGAACAGCTGCTGATCTTTCCCAAGAGGAGTTGGCTTTTCGCGCCAACATGAAGAGAAGCTATCTCAGCGATCTGGAGCGCGGCACGCGAAACCCCAGCGTGCGAGCGCTAGGTCGACTCGCTGATGCGCTGAATGTTCCTCCCAGCCGCTTATTGGAATGACGTCGGCGGTACTCGAATCATCTTGTTAGCCGCGCACCGCTGACGGCAGGCTTCTGCACTTTTTGGTTCTTTCTGGCCCCAAGAGCTGAACGACGCGATCTAGTTGGTCTATTGGCACGCGCATGAAAGCGTTCAGAAGCGCGTTCTCGATGCAGTCGACAACGGCTGAGGGGCCCAAAGCGTTTTGGCAGTTTCCGTGCAAGAGGAGGTCAGTCGTAGACAGCACCTTCAGCAGCGGGAAACGGACCTTCGCGATCTGAACGGCTTTGCGATCATCCGTAACTATCACAGCGTCGTTGGTGATAGCCCAAGCGATCGTCGCCGCCTCACCGTCGTCGATGGTCACGGCCGCAGGACCCCCGACAAGCGAAAGGAAGGTGTCCTCCGATTCAGGGAGAAGATCCTGTTCCATCACGAACCCCAGGTGAAGCCAAGTCGCCAGCTCATCGGCAGCGGATCTTCCTTGACCGCGTCCTCGAGCAAGCTCTTCGACCACGACACGGGTGACGAAAAACTCCGCCTTGAGCGCTTCGAAAATCTCTGTCGCCCGGCCGGTCGCGGCTAGATTGATGCAAACGCTCGCGTCGAGGGCATACCGCTCTGTTTCAGACACGCGCGTCCCCTAACGCGGGACCGTCATCGTCATACTGCGCGATCAGCTTTCTTGCTGTGGTGCGATCAGTTTGAAGCAGGGACGCGATTTGACCCTCGCTGAGAAGCTCCCTGCGCCAAGCCTCGCTCGCCATCGCATCCAACCTGAACGACGGAGCCTTCTCGTCATCGACCCCAGCGGCAAAGAGATCGGTCTGACCAAGAACCGTTTTGATGTGCTCGACGGTAATGCCGCCGTTATCAACATACCAATCCCAGGTGCCTTCTTTCGCGAGCTTCAATTCCTCAAGTCGACGGACCATCGCTTCGATCGAGACGCCGAAAGTCTGGGCTAGCAGGATGATATGTCGACGATTCAGGTTAGCCGAACCTGCGGTGACATCCTGGAATGCGAGCATCACGGTTTTAGGTGGGGTCAGGAACGCACGACCGAAGGCATGAGCGTATCGCTCTTCGCGGGTAGCTTGGATCGATCCTTCATAAAGGGCGTCGGGAGCGTGCCGGGTCGAGATGAAGTGTCCAAGTTCGTGAGCGGCGGTCTGACGACGTCTCGCCCTCGGGAACTTCGCATTCAGAAGAATGCACGCACCCACCGCGTCGTCGTAGGCGTAAAGCCCGTCTACTGGTCCTTCCAGAAACCTGACAAAGACGCGGACGCCTAGCTGCATCTCCAGTAGGGAGCGCATGTCGTGAATCGGGGCGCCGCCCAAGCCCAGCCAATGGCGAAGCTGCGCGGCGTCTTCTTCAGCTTGTCTGACGACATCACCGGGAAGGAGTGGCCTCTCGGGCGGGTCGGACCGTACGCGGCGGATGCCCAGCAGATCTTCTAGTTCGACCTCGGCCTTGACCAGACTGGTGAGGAGATCGGCCGCTCGGTCTACGTAATCCGTCCGATCACTTCCCCTTCGAAAACGCGGGCGAAGGTCAACTTGGATCGCCTCCCGCCGCAGCAAACCATTCAGGCTCTGACCGTAGAGTGTCGCAAGGCGCTGCAACTCATCGAGGCGCGCCCGACGATGGCCTTGCTCGATTGCGACCAAGGTTGTTCGTGCGATGCTGATGGAACTCGCTGCAGCCGCTTGGGTGATGCCAACGGCTTCCCGCGCGAGGCGAAGCCTTTCCCCGACCTCTTCGGACGACAGGGTTGGATCGGTACTCATAGAGGTGCCTGGGCGATGGCGTTTACAAAGGAATCGATTGGGAGCGATCTACGGTACGCTCTCCATTCTTCGGCATGCTGTGACAATACCTCGTGATACCGATCGACGACGGCGTCGCGATCCATCCCCATGGCTTCGGCGGTCTGCATAGCGGCCCTTCTCAGGGTGGGACGGTGCAATGCCAATGTCATCTCCGCGAGATGGTCCAGGTGAAGGACCCCGGCGATCGCGTACGCCCGCATAGCGGACGACGGGGGCGGAAGGTCGTTCGGTCCGCTTGTCGCAAGATCGCTTGCCGCATCGGCATACAGATAGGTGTCGGCATCTTCGGGAATGCTGGCGGCGTGCATACTCATCCGTCGAAGCATGCAGGCTGCACACACCCCGCACTGGCGCCATTTTTCTTTGTAGCCGACCTGCCGAGCCTGCTGCCAACAGGAGCGAGTGTCCGCTAGATGAGCGCCTCCGACGAGCAGGGAGGCGGCCAGGACCGTTTGGCCCTTGGTCGACCATAGACGGGGGAAGTGAAAGGTGGCTGCCTCACCGTACAGAGCGGCGACCAAACGCTCCATGCGGACCATGAAAGTCGGATGGACGCGGTAGTCAGGATAGCTCTGTCCGGTGACCGCCAATGTCGGCCCCAACGCACCCTGACCACTCTCGGTCACGATGATCTGTTTCGCGCCCGCCAGATGTGCGGCGATCGACGTGACAGCCGCGAACTTGAACCCTCGCGATCTCGCGGACGATTCATTGCGACGGCCTCGAGGCAGCTTGACCTTGAAGGGAACGGCCTTGAATGGAATCCGAGATGCCGAGTAGCGCCGTTCCTCCTCAGGCGCGGATCCTAGGCGGACACGGACAAGCTTGCTCTCAGTGGCTGTGAGAGCCGCCACGGCTCGGGAGTCGAGGCCGTTGCTATAAGGGATCACAGCGTCGACCCGGTCACCCAAGTCGAGCATCCGTTCCTTCGGCGCGGTGAGCGGCATCAACCGCTTCACAAATGAAAATCGCCACAAGTCGCCGGTCAAGTGCCCCGCCGCATCCTCGAGCGCGTCGACAACGTCAGGGCGCTCCCACAGCTCGGGCGAGTGGACCGCGACGCGGACATCGAAAGACCGCGCCCAACCCCAACTCGGGCGCCGCACGAGGAAATCGCAGAACTCAATTGCCGCTGCAATCACCAGGAGATCGGCAAGGTCAGGCTTCCAGCCAGCGAAGAAGTATGTGGCGAGGTCTTGCGTTGATAGCTTCAGGTGCTGGCCGATCACAGCCGAGATCGCGCCCGGCCGGGGAGGCTGGGCTACGTCCACTGCATCAACAAGTCTGGCATTGCCGTCTGTGGCTGCGTAAATCTTCATGGCAACGGCGGCCCATCTTCGATCCCGTCATGCCGACTTGGACGAGCACGGCGTCGAGATCCCGACAGAAGATCTTTCGCCGTGTCTCGTATGCGATCTTCCGAGACGCCGCCTTGTAAACGCTCCCGAAGCCCAGGAACTGCGCGACCGCGTTCTCGCACGAGGTGTTCTTCAATCTGACGTGCCGCGCGGTAGCCACGTTGCGCCAACGCGCCAGCAACTCCAGCTTCGAGCGCCGACCGATCCCTTAAGCCCATTTCCAGAGCTCCTATGACCTCACCGAGGATGGCGGATTGCAGGGGTGAAGCGAACCTTCTGCCCAACTCTTGGACATTTCGTTTCGCTTGATCCGCGAATAGCGAACCCTCTGCGTCTGCGGCGATATCGAGCGCCGATCGGAATTCTTTTGAGACCTCTGCTCTCCAGTCTTCGCGCAGCGCGACGTCCACAGCCTCGTGGACTTGCTCGGCCGTGTAGGCTGGCTTCGAGGCGCGTTCCGCGACGCGCTTCCATCGGGGCTTCATCGGTAAGGATTTATGAGGTCCGTCGCTCATTTCGATCTCCAATGTCAGGTATGATCGATTGAATTGCTGACTATGTCAAATTACACTGTCTGCTCAGTCGGGACTATCACCGACAGACTGCCATCTTCAGCAGCACCGGATCTCCCGAATGCCCGACCGCCCTCTCACTAGTGATGCATTGGGAAAGAAGGGCGAGCGCCGGTTCGGTGAACTATGCGATGACGCGAATCTGATCGCTAACGGGTCCGATTACGACAGAGCCGGCTGGGATTTCGTCGTTGATTTCCGTCTGCCGACAGATGGAAAGGCGCTTGATGCGCGCCCAGCCCCAATCTCGGCGCGGATCCAAGTCAAGACGCAATGGGACGACCAGTCCACCATCAAAATGCGTCTGACCTCGGCTGAACAACTCATCAAGTACAATGGGCCGAGCTTCGTCTGTGTGCTTTCGGTGAACGAAGCGCTTGAGTTCACATCGATGAGATTGATCCACTGCCGTGGACCCGTCGTTGCTAAGGTTCTCGAGCGATTGCGGCGGGCAGAGGCTGACGGCGACCGACCAAACCAAATCGACTTCTATCTTCGGCCGCAGGACTTTGCAGATGGGCTTGCGCCGCACCATACGGCCTTGCGTTCGGCCTTGGAGGCTGTCTGCACGACAGATCACCTAGCCTACCTGACGGCGAAAGATAAAGAGCTTCGCACTCTCGGTTTCGACGGTGGTTTCATGGATTTGAACGCCACCTTCGTGGGGAACGAGGACGATATCCAGGACGCATTCCTTGGCTTACGGCCTATTGAAGGGAAAGCTGTATCAGCCACTCAAAAGCGGTTCGGTATTTCCCTCCCCTTCGAGGGCATGCCAATTTCCGAAGGCACATTTTCCTTCGAGCCGAAGGGAGAAAAATGTCGAGTTTGGATCAAGTGGCCGGATGCTGAGTACGCATTCAAGGCGCTCCTTATTCGGCCTCCCTCATTGGTGGCTGCCTCCGTTGCCAGGCCAAAATTTTTGATCCGATCTGAGTTGTTCCAGATCACCATCGTTCAAACGCGGACACCGGCGGCCAACACGATCACGTTCAACTTTGAGATCCTGGAACAAGCCACCACCTCGAAACACAAACCAGCGGCCTGGGCTGAACTCTATGAGGTGTTTGCTGCCGTTGCCCGTGGCGCGGTGGAGTTGTCAATGCAGCCACTTGGCGAGAAGCGCCTGCGTTTTGGCATGAGCCTAGACACGCCGAAGGGGAGCCATGGCAGGTGGCAGTATATGGCTAAACTTTCGAGGACCGCCGCACGCATTTTCGACGAGGCAGGCGTTCCGAATGCCAAGGTTGGGATGCAAGAGATACTGGACGCGCGGACCGAGCTAGAAACTGCAGAGGGTCTGATTCGCACTCCAGGGGCCCTAACAAGGCTGTCCTTCGCAACAGATGCGGAGATCGCGCTTCCGATTGGTGAGCCGATCGACACGTTGCTCGGCCACGCATTCTCGGTGGGTGAACACGTAATCGCGTGCGGCCTGCGAACCAGGATTTTGGGTACAAGATCGGAGAACGGGGACGCTGATTGGGAGTCTGAGGCCGCCGTAGCCGACGGGATGAGACGCGTGAAATCCACTGCCGGATTTCACGATTTTGTTCGCGGCCGGAAACCAGCTTCGTGCACCCTGCTCTCTGGCGTTTATAACAAGGGCATGGACATCTACTATTCACCGTCGGCGGTTGGGTAGGCGGCCAGCGGCACGGTCACGCTGCTAGAGTGGAGGCCGCCAGATGCAGGCTTTCCGGGCGTAGATGGGTATAGCGGCGGAGCATTTTCCAGTCCTTGTGACCGGTGACCAGCGCGACTTGCGGGATTTGAAAGCCTGCCTCGAACAATCGGCTAGTTCCCTCATGGCGGAGGTCGTGGAAGTGTAGGTCGATGATGCCTAGATCCCTGCATGCCCGCGTGAAGGCCGTGCCGGCAGAACGGTGGTTGAAGGGGAATATCCGGGCGTCAGCGTTGTTTCGTGAGCCACGCCGGGCCTCGATCAACGCGACCGGATCGTAGCCAGAGACCGACAGGAGCGGGATTCTCTGATCGTTGCCGCGCTTCTCCCGAGGGTCTTTACGATCGCGGATCGTGAGCATTCTGGTCCGGACGACAAAGTCGTCCCAGACCACGCGGAATATCTCCTCCTGGCGCATCGCCGTCGCTATCGCGAAGCGGATGACCTGAGCCATTGGAATGATCTGGCGGGGATTGGCTTCGAAGTGGGCGACGAGCCGTTCGATCTCATCCTCTGTCGGCCGACGGTCACGCTCGGCGCCTTTGCCAACCAGGCCCAGACGCTTGAGCGCGAACCGCGCCATATCGATGGGTTCGACCGAGACGGACAACCCGTGCACTGCGGCGGCGTGGGACATCACGAGCTTGATCGCCCCTATGTCGATACTCAGCGTCATCGGGCCGGCACCTTCGGAAGCGCGTTCTCGGCCGAAATCGATGAACACCTGTCGATCCAACTGGGCGATCTTCTTTTTGCCCAACCGCGTCTTCAGCATCTTCAAGGTCGCAGCTTTCGATCGCCTCGGCGCCTTCCCGACAGACTTCATGTCCGCGATGTGGAGGTCGATGAGTTCTCCGAAGGTGCGCACCTTGGCGGCTCGGGCCGGGGTAGGGGTTTCGCCGCGGTCGATCCGCCCCTCAGCTTCAGTGGCCCACCGGCGCGCATCATCGCGTTTGAGGAAGGTCTCGCTTATATAGCGCCCCTTCCTTCTGACTTGGACCCGCCACGATCCTGACGGGAGCTTCGAATACGTCGCCATTTCGTGTGCGCTCTGTGTGCACTGAGGTGTCGAAAACCCGGCAAAAACGTCGCAACACGTCGCAAATTTGAGTGCACACGCCGCCTTTCAACTTTTTGATCTTACTCGAATAATGCTGAAAAATCAAGATCGTAGGCTGTCCGTGGCCCCGATGATGGACTGGACCGACCGGCACTGCCGGGCGTTTCACCGCGCCCTGACGACCCGGGCCCTGCTCTACACCGAGATGGTCACGGCCCCGGCGGTCATCCACGGCGATCGGGAGCGGCTGCTGGGGTTCGACGCGGTCGAGCATCCCGTGGCCCTGCAGCTGGGTGGATCGGACCCGGACCAACTGGCGCAGGCCGCCCGGATCGGCGCCGCCATGGGCTATGACGAGATCAACCTGAACGTCGGCTGCCCGTCCGACCGGGTCCAGTCCGGCCGCTTCGGGGCCTGTTTGATGAAGGAGCCGGAACTGGTCGCCGACTGCATGGCCGCGATCGCCGGGGCGGTCGATGTGCCCGCCACGGTCAAATGCCGCATTGGCGTGGACGATCAGGACCCGGCGGTCAGTCTGTTCGCCACGGTCGACGCGAGCGCCGCCGTCGGCGTCACCACCTTCATCGTCCATGCCCGCAAGGCCTGGCTCAGCGGCCTGTCGCCCAAGGAGAACCGCGACGTGCCGCCGCTGGACTATAATCTGGTGCGCCGGCTGAAGCGGGAACGGCCGCATCTGACCATCTGCATCAACGGCGGCATCGCCTCGCTCGAGGCGGCACAGGCGCATCTGGACGACGCCGACGGGGTGGCGCTGGACGGGGTGATGCTGGGCCGGGCCGCCTATCACGAACCCGCCCTGCTGGGTCAGGTCGACCGGCGGGTCTTCGGCGAAGGGGCAGGGGACGTCGATCCCTTCGTCGCGATCGACCGCTACAAGCCTTATCTGACGGCTCGACTGGCTGAGGGCTGGGGTTTGCACGCCATGACCCGGCACATGCTGGGGCTGATGCATGGCCGCCCGGGGGCCCGCGCCTTTCGCCGTATCCTGACCGTCGAGGCGATCGGCCCGGGCGCGGGGCTGGAGGTGGTCGACCGGGCCGTCGAGGCCGTGCGCGAGGCCGAGGCCCGGCGCGAGCGTCCGGTCGAGGCGGCCTGACAGGGTCAACGCTCTGTTAAGCGTGACCGGCGCAACGCTGGTAGATGATTTCGCGCGCCCTGCTGGCCCTGTCCATCCTGACGCTGTCGGCCGGCGGTGCCGGAGCGCAGGTCCGCTCGCCCATCACCGCCGCCCTGAATGCCGGAACGCCTGGCGTCGGGGGCGAGTTGCAGCTGGCCCTGGGTCCGGTTTTTGTGTTGCGCGCAGGCGTCGACACCCTGGGCTATGATGTCGATAAGGACTTCGGCGACGTCGACTACGCCGGTCGGATGGATTTCGACACCGTCTCCGGCTTCATCGACCTGCATCCCTTCGGCAACGGCTTCCTGATTTCCGGCGGTGTCTATGTCGGTCAACGTGTGATCGATCTGAATGCTCGTCCGACCGCGCCGGTCGACATTGGCGGGGCCACGTTCACGCCGGGTCAGGTCGGCACGCTGAGCGGCCGGATCAAGCTGTCGGATGCGGCCCCGTTTGTGGGGGTCGGCTATGACGACGCCTTCACGCGCCGCGGCCGCTGGGGCCTGCGCGCCCTCGCCGGCGTGGCCTGGAGCCAGGAGCCGGAGGTCGGGCTGTCGTCCAGCGACGGGACCCTGTCGAACGATCCGGTCTTTCGCGCCCGCCTCGAGCAGGAGGCCCGGGACATTCAGGAGCAGGCTCGCGACAAGGGCCTGTTTCCCGTTGTGCAACTTGGCGTCACCGCCCGCTTCTGAGCGGACAGGTCGGGCGGCCCGCGCTAAAGCCCCGGTGTGACCGCCCTGCCCCTCAATGAACTGGCGCTGCTGGCTGCCGCCGTGCTCGCGGCCGGACTGGTCGGCGGACTAATCGCCGGTCTGTTCGGCGTCGGCGGCGGGACCGTGCTGGTCCCGGCGCTGTTCTATGCCTTCTCGGTCCTGGGTCTGGGCGGCGAGAGCAATCTGCATGTCGCCATCGGCACCTCCCTGCTGACCATCGTGGCGACCTCCTGGCGCTCGCTGGGTGCGCACCGGGCGCATGGGGCGGTGGATGAAGAGGTGCTGCGGACCTGGACGCCCTGGGTCGGGGTCGGGGCCCTGGTCGGGGCGGGGGTGGCCGGCCTGACCTCCATGGAGGGTCTGGCGATCGTCTACGGCGTCTGTCTGGTCGTCGTCGCGGCCCAGATGGGGTTGCTGCCTGAACGGGTCACCCTGCGACCGGACATGCCCACCGGCGCGACGCGCCGCTGGACCGGGGGGCTGATCGGCCTGCTGTCGGCCATGATGGGCGTGGGCGGCGGCAGTTTCGGCGGCATGCTGATGACTCTCTGCGGCCGGCCGATCCATCAGGCGGTGGCCACGGCCTCGGGCTTCGGTCTGGTCATCGGCGCAGCGGCCACGGTGGGCTTCATCGGCTTCGGGTGGGGGGCGGAGGGCCGCCCGCCGCTCAGCCTCGGCTATGTGAACGTGCCCGCCGCAGTGGTGATGGGGCTGCTGACGACCCTGGTGGCCCCGTTCGGAGCTCGACTGGCCCATCGGCTGGATCGCAAGGTCCTGCGCCGGGCCTTCGCCGTCTATCTGCTGGTGACGGCCCTGTCGGTGGTGGTGAAGGCGCTTTAGGGGCGCAGTGTCAGGCCGCTGGGGCGGGCCTCGAACGCCGACAGCCGGCCCAGATAGCTCATGCCGAGCAGGGAGTGGGGCAGGCCCTCTTCCACCACCACGGCGCTGACGTTTTCGATCCGGGCCCCGGCGACGGCGACGTGATCCAGTTCGACGGCCGCGGCCATCACCGGACCGGAGGCCGTCTCGACCGTGCGGGTAAAGTCGGAAGGGACCAGCCGGAGCCCCAGACGCAGGGCGTCCTCCCGGGTCAGGGCAACGACACTGGCCCCGGTGTCGACGAGGACACGGATCGAACGCCCGTCAATGTCGGCCTCGGCCCAGTAGTGTCCGTCTGCCGCGCGGGCGATCTGGGCCGGTGCTCCGGCTGACGCCTTGCCGGCCGAGGTCATGGCGACGGGATCAGGCACGGCAGCCGCTGCAGCTCGTGGTTCCTGATGGGTTAGCCACCAGGCAACGCTCAGCGAAGAAGCGGTGGCGATCCCCATGACGATGGCGGACTGGAGATCGAAACGCACAGGCAACACTCCCCGTCGGCCCGTTCTGGCCCCTGGTCTTCCTAGCCGGGCCGGGTTGGGATGGGGTGAAGTGACGTGGCTGACGAAGAGTTACCGGCCCTGGCCGGGCAGAGCCGGGCCCGGCCGGCCGCGTCTGAGGTCCAGTTCGGCCATGATTTCCGCGCGCCGATCGTCACTCAGCGCGCTCCAGCCGGCAATCTCCGACAGGGTCCGGTAGCACCCCAGACACAGGCCTGTCGGACCGTCGACGACGCAGACCTGGATACAGGGCGTTGCAATCGGGCGGGGTGGTCGCGGGCATATTGACGACATGAGTGCGAAAACTGCTCCGGTAGCGGACTAAAAACTTGCAAATCCGTCACGATGTGCGATGGTGCCTTTGACGCGAAACGACTGAGAGGGTGAAAACCCCTGCGAGCACGACGCGTCTCTTTTCATCGTTCAGCGAAAGGAGACGCCAGCATGAACGACAAGGACAAGAACCTCCAGCACGCCATGATGTCCTTTGCCCTCTGGGGCGGGATGCTGGTGGGCAATCGGCCGCAAGCCAGCAATGAGCGGGTGGTCAGTCACCCTTCCAATTTCGTTCCGTTCCGGTTCCCGAAGAAGGACTAAATCCAGTCCTTGAATGCAAAAAGCCCCGGCCATCGGCCGGGGCTTTCACTTGATGTCCTGTGTCCGATCAGGTCCGCGGGGCAGGGGGCTGCATCGAGCGATCGGCGGGGACGCCCACGGTCGGCGTCCGGGACGCACCCGCGGTCTCGCCCGGCTTCATGAACTTCACCAGGACCCGTTGCCCGATCAGAAGCGGCGCATCGCCGGCGGTCACCACCACTTCGATGACGCGCTCGTCGGACCGCTGCGAGGGATCGTCGGAGGCCAGCTTGCGGGCCCCGAAGACTGCGGCGCGGCGCAGGACGGTGCCGACATAGACCTTGGAGGGATCGCCTTCAGGGGTGATCTCGACGGCCTGACCGGTGGTGACATTGGGGATGTCACTCTCGACGATCTCGGCGCGTGCGATGCGCGGGGCGACCGGCTCGAGGTCGAACATGTTCGATACGTTCAGGGTTGAGGCACCGGCACCGGGGTTGGCGTAGCGTCGCACGATCCGGCCGTCAGCAGGCGCGCGGATCACCGTCAGTTCGACATTGTAGGCGGCCTGGTCCCGCCGGGCGCGGGCGGTCTGGACCCCCGCCTGCTGGGCACCGAGGCGGGCCTGGGCGGTAGCGATGGCGTCCCGCGCCTGGTCCAGACGCTGGCCGGCGACAAAGTTGGTGGCGACCAGTCTTTCGAGACGGTCGAACTCGCGCTGGGCCGTCCGGATATCAACCTGGATCAGGCGCAACTGGCTCTCGGCCGAGGCCAGATCTGCGGTCGCCGTCTGCAGCGCCAGCCGCGGTTCGTCGTCCTCCTGACGGGCCAGAATCTGGCCGGCAACGACCTGATCGCCTTCCTGTACGAGGACTTCACGCACGATGCCGCCGCGACGGGCCGCGATCTGGATGATCCCGCCTTCAACGTCAACCTTGCCGTTGGCGATCGCAGCATAAGGACTCACGACTTTCTCGGCCTCGGCCTTCTCGGCCTCGGCCTTCTTGGTCGCGCCCTGGCCCTGCATGAACAGGAAGCCGACGACCAGCACGATGATCAGCAGAAGGCCGATCCAGAGCCATTTGTTTTTCAGGAAGCCGGGCATGGTGAGGTCCTTGAGGCGCTTGTTCTAGTGGGACGCCAGGGTGGCGTTCGGATTCGGTGTGCGACGTTCGTCACTGATGATGACGCCGTCCTCGATCTTGATGACCCGGTCGGCCCATTCCTCGAGCCGGGGGTCGTGAGTGACGCAGATCACCGCTGCACCATGTTCGGTCGCGGCGCGCCGCAGTAACCGGATGACGATCTGTCCGTTCTCGCCGTCGAGGGCGGAGGTCGGCTCGTCCGCGAACAGGATCTGGGGATCCTTGGCCAGGGCGCGCGCGATGGCCACCCGCTGTTTTTCGCCGCCGGACAAGGCGGCCGGTCTCTGATGCAGGCGAGGGCCAAGGCCGACCTCTTCCAGCGCCAGGGTGGCCCGCTTCTTCGCCTGCGTGGGGGTCAGGCCCTGGAATTTCAGCACCACCTCCACCTGCTGCAGGGCGGTCAGGGCGGGAAACAGGTTGAAGCCCTGGAAGATGAACCCGCAGTGGTCCAGCCGGAATTTGTCGATCTTGCCGCTCGACAGCTTCCACAGGTCATCGACGTCGAGTGCATCGACGCGGCCCTCTTCGGGGCGAAGCAGGCCGGACAGGGCGGCGATCAGGGTCGATTTGCCGGATCCCGACGGCCCCATGACCATGGTCAGGTCGCCGTGACGGGCATCAAAATCGACGCCCTTGAGCACTTCGACAAAGGCCTTGCCCGACTTGAAACGCTTGCGCAGACCCTTGGCCTCAATGGCGAAATCGCCATGCTTGCCGTGCGCGGTCGTGTGAAGGTTCATCGCAGCAGGTCCGCCGGCTGGCTGTTCTTGAGGATGCCGAGGGACAGCAGGCCCGACAGCATGGCGATCACGATCAGGCCGCCGCCGACGACAATCAGCAGGGCTGGCGGCAGGGCGATGATCACGGCCCCCGTCATCGCCAGCCACTGTATCCCGAGAGTCAGCAGGACGGCCGCAATGACGCCGACGCAGCCGACCCAGAAGCTGAGCTCCATGACGATGCGGTTGAGCGACCCCATGCCGACGCCCAGGGCGCGCAGGGAGGCAAACTCCTTGATGTTGGCCATAATGGCCCCCCGCAGGGTCTGCCAGGTGATGGCCACGCCGATGATGGTGCCCAGAACGACGCAGCCGCCGATGATGATGACGAGAATGCCTTCCTCGAACATGGCCATCTGGTTCGCGTCGGCCAGTTCCTGGCGTGTCCACGCCTTCCACTGTCCATTGCCCGTTGCGTTCAGTTCGGCGGCGACGCGTTCAGCCTGGGCAGGATCCCGTAGCTTGACCATGAGCGGGCCGACACGCGGGCCAGTATCGGCCTGACCGACCATGCGCAGTGTGTCGCGCGACATGATCACGGTCGACTGCATCATGTTCGGATAGCCGCGCGTGATCCCCACGACGGTCACAGTCTGTCCGTTGTAGAGGGCCTTGTCTCCCAGCTTGACGCCCAGTTTGGTGACGGAGGTCTCGTCGATGGCAACGGTGTAGGGCTGTCTCAGCGCATCGACCAGTTCCTGCGAATAGTCAGTCGGGATGGTCACCGCCCCGGGGGTCGTGTCGATGATGGAGGCCTGGACGAATTGCTGACGCGGCGCACCCTGTTTGGCCCGGTCCGCCTGGGACATGGTCGGATCGATGTTCTTGACGGACTGGAAGCTGCCACCGGCTCCGTCCAGAGGCTGCACCTCCACCACCTGCGGATTGTTGTAGACCAGCGGAATGAACCGGCGCGGCACGCCGGAGGGCCCACCGATCAGCGACTTCGCCCCTGGCTGCATCACAATGATGTCGGCGCTGGACCGCTCGATCGTGGCGGTGAAGCCCTTGCCGATGCCGATGAACACTCCGGTCATGGCGAGCACCAGCAGCCCGGACAGGGCCAGGGCCATCACGGCGGCCATATAGCGGCGCCACTCGAAGAGCAGCGTGGAAAGCGCGAGCGACATGTGTGTGTGAAACGTCCCTGACTTGTGGCGTTATCTGACGCCCGTACCGCCTGTCTCCAAGTTAAATCGGGGTAAGGCGTCCGTCCGGGATCGTCGTGCTTGCCCGGGTGGCCTCGCGGGGATTAGCAGTCTGGCCAGAAATGAGCGTCGGCCGGTCCGTCGCCCACGGAGAAGATCGATGCCCTTTCCTGTTCGCTCTACCGCCGTATCCGCCGCTGCCCTCGCCCTCGTCTGCCTCGTCGCCCACCCGGTCGCCGCCGAGGAGGGGATGTGGACCTTCGACAACTTCCCCATCGCCCGGGCCAACCAGACCCTCGGCACGTCCATCGACCAGACCTGGCTCGACCGGGTGCGCCTCAGCTCGGTCAAGTTCGGCGGCTGTTCGGCCGGCATCGTCTCCGGGGCCGGCCTGGTCATGACCAACAACCATTGTGTCGCCACCTGCGTGGCCAATCTGTCGACCCCGGCCGTGAACTATGCCGAGACCGGCTTTGCCCCCCGCAATCGCGAGGACGAGCTGAAATGCCCGGGGGGCACGGCCGAAATCCTGACCGGCATTTCTGATGTGACGGAGCGGATGCAGGCAGCCGGGGCCGGCCTGACCGGTCAGGCCTTCACCCGGGCGCGCGACGCCGAGGCCGGACGGATCGAGACCGAGGCCTGTGCCGGGCCGGACGGCACCAGTGTGTCCGACCGGCGTTGCCAGGTGGTCAGTCTGTACCGGGGCGGCCAGTTCAAACTCTACACCTACAAGAAATACTCAGACGTCCGGCTGGCCTGGGCCCCCGAGGACCGGGCGGCCACCTTCGGCGGCGATCTGGACAATTTCAGCTTCCCCCGCTTCTCCATCGATGCCGCCTTCATCCGTCTGTACGAGAACGACGCCCCGGCGGTGACCCCCACCCATTTCGTCTGGAACGCCGACCAGCCAGTGGAGGGGACGCCGGTCTTTGTTTCCGGCAGCCCCGGCGCGACCCAGCGCCTTCTGACCCAGGACCAGCTGGCGACCGTGCGCGACGTGGTCCTGCCGCTGGACCAGCTGATCGCGTCCGAGCTGCGGGGCCGTCTGATCCGGTTCTCGCAGGAGAGCGAGGGCAACGCCTTCATCGCCATGGATCCGATCGTGGGTCTGGAGAACACCTACAAGCGGGGTCTGGGCCGGATGCGGGCCCTGACCGATGCCGACTTCATGGGACGCCGGGCAGGGGCCGAGGCGGAATTCCGCGCCCGCGCGGCGGCCGATGCCGCCCTGACCGGTCGGGTCGGTGATCCCTGGAGCGCGCTGTCGGCCGTCCAGCCGATCGCCCGGGAGCTTTATCCGGCCTATGCCCTGCTGGAAGGCGGCACGGGTATCGGCACGACTCCGGTCGCCGGCGGCTCGCAGCTGTTCCTCTGGGCGCGGGCCCTCGTGCGCGGCGCGCAGGAACGGGAAAAGCCCTCGGCCGAGCGTCTGCCGGAATTCGGCGACGCCCGCCTCGCGGCCTTGCAGGCCGGCCTGTTCGCCGCCCGGCCGACCTATCCGGCGCTGGAGCAGGTGCGGATGGAATGGTGGCTGTCCAAGACGCGGGAGTGGCTGACGGTCGACGATCCCCGCGTGCGCGCCCTGCTGGGACAGGAGTCGCCCGAACAGCTGTCGGCTCGGCTGGTGGGCGGCACCACCCTGGCCGACCCGGCCGTGCGCCGAGCCCTGTGGGAGGGCGGTCTGGCCGCGATCCAGGCCTCGGACGATCCGCTGATCCGGTATCTGCTGTCGATCCAGGACGAGACCCGCGCCATCCGTTCGGACTGGGAAACCCGGGTCCAGGCCCCGACCGACCAGGCTTCCGAACGCCTCGCCTCGGCCCGGTTCGCCACCTATGGCGACAGCGTCTACCCGGATGCGACCGGCACGCTGAGGCTGACCTACGGACAGATCGAGGGCACGGATGTGCCGGGCCAGCGCTTTGGCGCGTTCACGACCTTTGGCGGCCTGTGGGACCGCGCGACCGGGGCGGCCCCGTTCAACGTCGCTCCCCGCCTTCTGGCGGCGCGCGACCGGATCGATCCGGAGACGGTGCTGAACATGGCGGTGTCCTCGGACACCATCGGGGGATCGTCAGGCTCGCCGGTGGTCAATGCGGCCGGAGAGATCCTGGGCGCGAACTTCGACTCCACCGTGCTGACCCAGCGCAACGCCTATGGCTACGACCGCAACGTCAACCGTAGTGTGATCGTGACCACGGGGGCTGTGACCACGGCGCTACGGGATGTCTATGACATGGGCCGGCTGGTGGAGGAGCTGGGCGTCGACTGACGCTCAGTCTCCCTTGGCCAGCGACCGGCGGGCGGTCTCGAAATACTGCCAGCCGGTCCAGACCGTGGCGATGGCGGCGAACCAGATCAAACTGTCGGCGAACAGCTGGAACCAGGGCAGGTAGTCGAAATCGAGCCCGAAGCCATCCCAGTTGCGCGCGAACAGCTGCGCGCCGAGCGCGACCAGCTGGACCGTCGTCTTCCATTTGGCGAGCGTCGTGACCTCCAGCGTGACCCGGCCGGCGATGGTTTCGCGCAGGGCCGAGACCGCGAATTCGCGGAACAGGATCAGGCCGCACGGGATGGCGATCTGGGGCACGCTGCCGCTGGTCAGGACGCCGAGGATGGCTCCTGTCACCAGAATCTTGTCGGCGATCGGATCCAGGATCGCGCCCCAGCGCGTCGTCGCATTCCAGCGGCGCGCCAGATAGCCATCGACCCAGTCAGTGGAGGCGGCCACGACAAAGATGAAGAAGGCGGCCCGGTACAGGCCGAACTGATCCTCCGGGCTCAGATAGGACGACAGGATCGGGACCCCGCCCGTTGCTCCTGCGAGGATCAGGAACATGACCACGCCGGCGACCAGCCGCAGGCCGGTCAGGATGTTCGGAATCGGGTTGGTGCGGGCGGTGTGGGACATGGGGGCCTTCAGAGCTGTCCGGATGGCAGATGCCATGCTTTGCCGTTCAAGGCGAACGCCCGATCAGCTCAGGGGTTCGAAGCGAGGGGCTCGGGTCAGGACCCGAAGCATGCCCTCGGCGATGCCGAAATGCAGGCCTGTGAGAGCCAGGGTTCCTGTCACCTCCCGTTCTGCAATCCAGGGAAAGGTCCGCAGATTGTCGAGCGAAAGGCGCACCACGGCCTCCTCCGAAGCCTGTTCCACCTCGGCGGGGTCGACGGTCTCCGCGATGCGGCGAACCACAGGCGTGCCTTGGGCGATCCAGGGCGCAACGAAGTCCTGGACGGTTTCGGGGGCACCGTCCCTCATGGCTTGAATCCCCCCGCAGTGGGCGTGGCCCATCACCACGATGCGAGAGACGTTCAAGACCTTGACCCCGAACTCCAGGGCGGCGGAGACGCCGTGCAACTGGCCGTCCGGCTCATAGGGCGGGACCAGGTTGGCGACATTGCGCACCACGAACAACTGCCCCGGCGCGGCGTCGAAGATCAGGGCCGGATCGGCGCGACTGTCCGAACAGGCGACGATCAGGGTGTGCGGCGTCTGCCCATCGGCCGCCAGCGCCTCATATTCCGCCTTGGCGGCGGGCCAGTGGTCGGCGCGGAAGCGGCGGTAGCCGGCGATCAGGGGGTCGGGTGAATCGTGGGACATGGCTGCCTATAGGCAATCGGCGGGCCGGAGGGGAGGTGGCTCCCCGGCCGCTATGATCCGGCCCCTGTTTTTCGATCGATCAGGACGGCCTGCTGCCAGGGGCCCGGTGCCTTGTCGGTGCGGTGGATGCAGCCGGCCCAGCAGCAGGGGCGGTTCTTGCCTTCCAGCAGCTCCTCGCGCGCCCGCCCGATGCGGCGCTCGCGGGTCTTCACCTGTTTGGCGTCCTCGACCCAGCAGATGAATTCGTTGCGTCCCAGTGGCGTCAGCCCCTGCCACCGGGCCAGCACCCCGGGGTCCGACCGGAGGGCGGATTCGAGATCGGGCCCGACGCTGTGGACGGTGCCCTGGGCCAATTCGCTCACCCGACGTCTCCCGATCAGTCTTGTCCGGCGGCGATCCTAGCGCCGGGTCTCGGGTCGGAAGAAGCCATAAATCCGCTCGGCCAGGGCGCGGTTGATCCCCTCGACCTTTTCCAGATCGGCCACGCCGGCGCGGGACACGCCCTTGGCCGACCCGAAGGCGTGCAGGAGGGCCTTCTTGCGGCCGGGCCCGACACCCTCGATCTCGTCCAGCGGGTTCTTCTTGATGTCCATCGAACGCCGCGTGCGGTGGGCCCCATTGGCGAAACGGTGGGCTTCGTCGCGCAGGCGCTGGATGTAATACAGCGCCGGGCTCTTCAGCGGCAGCATGAAGGGCGGCTTGCCGGGCACGAAGAACCGCTCCATGCCGGCGTCCCGGTCCGGTCCCTTGGCCACGCCGACGGCCAGAATGTCGTCCAGACCCAGATCGGCCAGCACGGCCTGGACCTCGGCCAGCTGACCGGCCCCGCCGTCGATCAGCAACAGGTCAGGGCGTACGACCTCCTCGGTGCCTTCCTCCTCGTCCTTGACCAGCCGGCTGAAGCGACGCCGCATGACCTCGCGCATCATGCCGTAGTCGTCGCCGGGGGTCAGGTCCTCGCCCCGGATGTTGAACTTCCTGTACTGCGACTTCTGGAAGCCCTCGGGCCCGGCCACGATCATGCCGCCGACGGCATTGGTCCCCTGGATGTGGGCATTGTCATAGACCTCGATCCGCTCCGGCGTGCCCTCCAGCCCGAAGGCCTCGCAGACCTCGGTCAGGATTTTGCCCTGGGCCGAGCTCTCGGCCATCTTGCGGCCCAGGGCCTCGCGGGCATTGGTGTGGGCGTGGTCGACCAGGGCCAGCTTGTCGCCGCGCAGGGGCCGGGCGATCTCGACCCTGCGCTCGGCCTTCATCGAGAAGGCCTCCTCCAGCAGTTCCAGCTCATGCGGACGGACGTTGGACAGGATCAGGCGCGGGATCGGCTTGTCCTCGTAGAATTGGCCCAGGAAGGCCGCGAGGATCTCCGGGTCGGTGTCGGATTTGTCGACGCGCGGGAAATAGGCCCGCCCGCCCCAGTTCTGGCCGGCGCGATAGAAGAAGACCTGGACACAGGCCTGGCCGCCCTCGCTGAACAGGGCGAAGACGTCGGCCTCGGCCACGCTGTCGGCGCTGACCGAGTTCTCCATGCTGATGGCCGACAGGGCGCGGATGCGGTCGCGCACCCGGGCGGCCTGTTCGAAATCCATGGCCTCGGCGGCGGTGGTCATTTCCGTGGACAGGCGGCTGATGACCGCGCGCGACTTGCCCTTCAGGAACTGGGACGCCTCCTCGACGAGGTCGCCATAGTCCTCGAGGCTGATCAGGCCGGTGCAGGGGGCCGAGCAGCGCTTGATCTGGTGCAGCATGCAGGGCCGCGTGCGGGTCTCATAGACGCTGTCCGAACACGACCGCAGCAGGAAGGCCTTCTGCAGGGTGTTCAGCGTCCGGTTCACCGCCCAGGTCGAGGCGAACGGGCCGAAATAGTCGCCCGGCGTGGTGTGCGCGCCCCGGTGCTTGCGCACCTGGGGGGCGCGGTGGTCCTTCCTGATCATCAGTTCGGCGAAGGACTTGTCGTCGCGCAACACCACATTGAAGCGCGGCTTCAGCTTCTTGATGAAGTTGGACTCAAGCAGCAGGGCCTCGGTCTCGGAGGCCGTGACCACCAGCTCCATCGACCGGGTCAGGCTAACCATCAAACCGATGCGCTGGGTGTGGAACCGTCCCTGCGCATACTGCAGGATGCGCTTCTTGATGGACCGCGCCTTGCCGACATACAGGCAGGTCCCGTCCTCGCCATACATCCTGTAGACGCCTGGCTTGTCCGGCGCGCGCCGGGCCTCGTCGCGGATCAGGTCGGCCGCGACGAGGGGCAGCGGCGAATCGGGGGCGGGAGTCTCCACGGTCATCCCGGGCAATATAGGCGTGTTGGCGTCAGCTTCGACCGGTGTGGCCCCTTTTCTCGCCACCTGGCGAGGAAGAGGCGGGCGAAGGTCTCAGGGGTTCAGCTTACCCTTCGACCGACCTGCGTCGAACAGGACGTGGGTGTCGACATGACCGACCCTTGCGCCCGGTCGGTCCAGCCGGCGCAGTATGTGGCGGATGATGTTCAGGCGAGCGGCCTTCTTGTCATCGGTCGCAACGATGGTCCAGGGCGCATCGCGGTGGTGGGTCTCGGCCAGCATACGGTCACGGGCGGCACTGTAGGCTTCCCAGCGGATCTGGGCCTCGGCGTCGAGCGAGGAGACCTTGAACTTCTTCAGCGGATCGTTTGTCCGCTCCTGCAGTCGTCGGGCCTGTTCCTCTTTCGAAATGTCGAGCCAGAGCTTGATCAGGATGATGCCCGACCCGGTCAGCGACCGCTCGAACCGTGGCGCGTCGTCGAGGAAGTGCTCATGCTGCTGTGGGGTGCAAAAGCCCATAACCGGCTCGACCCCGGCCCGATTGTACCAGGACCGGTTGAACAGGACGAGCTCGCCTGCCGCCGGCAGGTGGGAGACATAACGCTGGAAGTACCACTGGGTGGTTTCGCGCTCGGTGGGCTTGGGCAGGGCGACGACGCGGGTCTGGCGGGGCGAGGCGTATTCGGTGATCCGTTTGATCGCCCCGTCCTTGCCGGCGGTGTCGCGGCCCTCGAACACGACCACGATCTTGAGCCCCTGTTCAATGGCCCAGTGCTGGGTGTCGACCAGCTCGATCTGAAGCGCTTCCAGTGCCTTGTCATAGTCTTTTGTCCGGCCCATCGGTCGCTCCGTGTCACGCTTCGGCAGGGGCCCATGCCCCGTCGCGGCGGACTGTCGACACTGTAAACGCGCGGGATGCGATTGTTACCTTTCGCTTGCCCGTTCATTGTCATTCGGCATGAAACGCGATTTCGCCGACTTCTGGAATCTGATGTGGGAGGCGGCGCTCGGGGTTTGCGCCGCCTTCGCGCTCCTGAACGCCTTCGCCCCGCCCCAGGACCTGCCGTGGAAGCCTCTGGACCTGAACCAGCCGGTGGGCCGGGCGACTGCGGCCAAGGTCGCGGAC
Source organism: Caulobacteraceae bacterium (assembly GCA_019748095.1). Taxonomy (GTDB): domain Bacteria; phylum Pseudomonadota; class Alphaproteobacteria; order Caulobacterales; family Caulobacteraceae; genus Brevundimonas. The sequence goes on from JAIEQA010000067.1 coordinate 39,733, forward strand.
TTCACCGTGGGCCCCGCCGCCGCCGCCGAAGAGGTGGAGGGGGCCACAGAGGCCTGTATCCAGACCCTCCGCGACGCCGGGGTGCAGGTGCGCCGGGCCAACGATGTCGATGATGGCGGTTTCTGTCAGGTGCGTGGGGCGGTGGTCATTACTGGCGGCGAGGTCACCCCGCTTCGGCCAGGGAGTCTCACGATGCAATGCCCGCTGGCGGTGCGCTATGTGATCTGGGACCGGCAGGTGCTGCAGCCGGCAGCCGAGGCCCTCTATGGGTCCGAGGTGGCAGCGGTGAACAATTTTGGCACCTATTCCTGCCGGCGCATCTATGGCTCCACCGACACCCGCGAACGACCCAGCGAGCACGCCCGGGCCAATGCGCTGGATATTGGTTCAGTCACACTTGCGGATGGCCGCACCGTCTCGGTCAAGGCGGACTGGGATGGTCAGGGGGAGAATGGAATTGAGGGTGCCACGTTCCTGCGCCGCCTGCGCGACGGAGCCTGTCGGGTCTTCTCCACCGTGCTGACACCGGACTACAATGAGGCGCATCGCGACCATCTTCACCTTGACGGCGCGCCGCGCGGACTGTGTGTGTCCGAGTCGCGCGTTGCCGGTGCGCCCGGAGCGCGAATCGTTTCCGGTTGACCGGGACTTGCGGCTGAGAGAAAACACCGCTGCAATCCGGATTTCGCGTGGGGTCCAAACCCGCGTCTCGCTCCTTCGACTGAACGAGCTGTCCAGATGGGTTGTCGGATCCCCTTGAAAGGGCGTCCGCCTGGAAGAGCGCGTTTATGGAGACGCAACAATGGCGACCGGTACGGTCAAGTGGTTCAACCCCACGAAGGGCTTCGGCTTCATCCAGCCGGAAAGCGGCGGCGCAGATGTGTTCGTTCACATCACCGCCGTCCAGAAGGCTGGCCTGACGGGCCTCGATGAAAACGCCAAGGTGTCCTACGAGCTGGAATCCCAGCGCGGCAAGACCTCGGCCGTGGATCTGAAGCT
>JAIEQA010000062.1 GCA_019748095.1 Caulobacteraceae bacterium
GTGGTCAGGAATTCGCGTCGCTGGCTGTTGCCGAGGTCGTACTCCGGGTGCCGGTCGAAATAGCGCTCGAGAGCGTCGGCCACGGCGCTCGGCTGATGAATCAGCGTGGTTTCAGGCGGCAGGGCATCGGCGAACAGCCCGGCCACGATCTCATAGTGGGTGCAGCCCAGGATGGCCTTGTCCGGATGCCTGCCGATGCGGCGGCGCAGGGCGTCGACGTGATCGGCGACGACGATCCGCAGCTCTTCCTCCGGAGCCCCCAGTTCGATCAGGCCGGCCAGGCCCGGGCAGGGTTCGGAGAAGACAGCGAGATCGTCGCGGCGCTTGTCGATCTCGATCTCATAGACCCGGCTGATGGCCGTGGCGGCGGTGCAGAACACGCCGGTGATGTCGATGGCGGCGCGTTTGTCGCTTTCAAGTTGACCGGCACGCTCTGCCTCGAACGACCAGGGCAGGCCGGTCGCGGCCTCGATCGTCGGGACGATGATGCCCAGCACATTGACCGGCCGGCCGTGGCGGGCGGCGGCCTCGGGCACCCAGGTCTGCTGCAGCCGGCGCAGGGCGATGGCCGAGGCGGTATTGCAGGCCAGGACGATGACGCTGGCCCCGGCCTCGAACAGCCGCTCGCAGCCGTCGCGGGTGATGTCGACGATCGCCTCGCCGCTCTTCGAGCCGATCGGCGCATTGGCCTGATCGGCCAGATAGACGAAGTCCCGCGTCGGGAAACGCCGGGTCAGTTCACGGTGGACGGTCAGGCCGCCCACGCCGCTGTCGAAAACGCCTATGGCCATGATCCGGCGTTTAGCTCCCGCTTGCGTCGGCGTCCAACGGGATTACCTGTTCAGGTGACGGTCAGGCACGACAGGCCTAGGGTGGCTCATCGCAAAGACCAATGAACAGGATATCCCAATGCACAGACGTCAGATTCTTGTCGGCGGCGCGAGCCTGATCGCTCTCTCCGGATGCGCCTCGACGGGTGCGGTCGCGGGACGGGCCAGCGCCTTCTCGCTGACGGAAGAGGCGAGGATCGCGCGCGCGATCCTGCCGACCCAGACTCCGGGCGCCGCGCTGCTCCAGCCCTGGACCGGTCCCTATGAGGGTGTGCCCCCCTGGAATACGGTCACGGCCGACGGGCTGAAGACCGCGATCATCGAGGGCATCGCCCTGCGCCGCGCCGAGATCGAGGCCATCGCCAACAACCCCGAGCCGGCGACCTTCGCCAACACCTCGGTCGCGCTGCAGATGGCCGGCGAGCCGCTGGGCCGGGCCCTGTCCCTGTTCGGTGTGATGACCGGCAACATTGGCTCGGCCGACTACCAGGCTGTGCAGCGCGAGGTGTCGCCGCTGCTGTCGGCGGCCGGGGACGAGATCACCTTCAACGCCCGCCTGTTCGGGCGCATCCGCGCCGTGGCTGACACCGCCGCAGCGCGCGGCCTGACCGCCGAGAAGACCCGTCTGGTCGAGCGCAGCCGCGACGCCTTCATCCGCAACGGCGCGGCGCTGAATGAGGCCCAGAAGGCCGAGCTGGGGCGCATCAACACCGCCCTGTCGCGCGCTTTCACCAGCTTCGGCCAGAAGGTGGTCGAGGACGAAAAGACCTGGACCCACATCCCGACCGAGGCCGGCGTCGCCGGCCTGCCGGAGTCGAACAAGGCTGCCGCCGCCGCCGCGGCCCGCGCCAACGGCCTGGGCGGCTGGGCCATCGTCAACACCCGCTCGAGCGTCGATCCGCTCCTGAGCTTCGGCGATGACCGGGCCACGCGCGAGGCGGTGTGGCGCAAGTTCGTCAACCGCGGCGACAACGGCGACGCCAATGACACCAACGCCTTGATCGCCGAGATCGTGGGGCTGCGGCACGAGCGGGCCCGCCTGCTCGGCTTCGCCAACCATGCCGAATGGCGCATGCAGGACACCATGGCGGGGACGCCGGCGGCGGCGATGCAGCTGATGGAGCGGGTCTGGGCCCCGGCCAAGGCGCGGGTGGTCGAGGAGGTCGCCGACATGCGCGCCCTCGCCGGCCACGACATCGAGCCGTGGGACTACCTCTACTATGCCGAGAAGGTGCGGAAGGCGAAGTACGACCTCGACCAGAACGAGATGAAGGCCTATTTCGACCTCAACGCGGTCAAGCGCGGCGCCTTCTACATGGCCGAGCGGCTGTACGGTCTGGAGTTCATCCCGCTGGCCGCCGGCACGGTCCCCGTATTCCACCCGGACGTCGAGGTGTTCGAGGTTCGGGACAAGGCCAGCGGTCGCCATGTCGGGGTGTTCTATTCGGACGATTTCGCCCGGTCGGGCAAGCGCTCGGGGGCCTGGGCCACCACCTACCGCAGCTACTCGACCTACGACGGGGTGAAGAACGTCCTGTCGTCGAACAACAACAACTTCATCAAGGCCGCCGAGGGCCAGCCGCTGCTGATCTCTCTGGACGACGCCGAAACCCTGTTCCACGAGTTCGGTCACGCCCTGCACTCGCTGTTGGCCAACTACACCTACCCGGCGCTGGGCGGCACGCCGCGCGACTATGTCGAATATCCGTCGCAGGTGCACGAGCACTGGGTGTTGAGCCGACCGATCCTCGACGGCTTCATGCGCCACCACGAGACCGGCGAGCCGATGCCTCAGGCGTTGGTCGACAAGATCGAGGCGGCGGCGACCTTCAACCAGGGCTACGCCACGGTCAGCTACCTGTCCTCGGCACTGGTCGACATGGACCTGCACACCCAGTCGACCCCGCCGACCGACATCGACGCCTTCGAGCGGGCCTCGCTGGCCCGGCTGGGGATGCCGAAGGAGATCGTGATGCGGCACCGCCTGCCGCAGTTCAACCACCTGTTCACGTCCGATGCCTATTCGGCCGGCTACTACAGCTACCTGTGGTCGGAAGTGATGGACGCCGACACCTGGGCCTATTTCGAGGAGTCCGGGGACGTGTTCAACCCGGACATCGGGGCCCGCTACAAGGCCATCATCCTGGCCGAGGGCAATTCGTCAGACCGGGCCGAGGCCTACCGCCGCTTCCGCGGCCGCGACCCGGATGTGGCCGCCCTGCTGCGCGTCCGGGGCTTCCCGGTCAGCTGAAACGGTCAGGGGGAGGGGGTGCGAATCCCCTCCCACGGGCCCGGCGCGTCATTCTGGCGGTTTCGACAGGGGTGACCTGAGCGGGGCTGTTGCGGTCCTGGCGCAGGGCACCGGGACCGCTGATCCTCAGCCGTAGATGATCGGGACCATGGCCAGCACCCGGTTCCCGCGGGCGCGGGCGTAGTCGTCGCGGCGCGCTGTCGGCAACTGGCGCATGGCCTCGGCGCGGAACCGCTGGCGGCACTGGGCGTCGGAGATGGGCGTACCGCCGCGGCAGGCCCGGTCGGCGGTCTGACGCACCCTGGTGTCGAATGTCGCGGCACCCTCGACGGTGCCCAGGTCAAGGTCGCCATAGGCAACCGGGTAGTCCTGGGCGGCTGCGGCACTGGCGGAGGCGATGACGGTGGCGGCGATGAATGCGAAGGCGAACTTGTGCATGACGGGTGTCCTGTGTCGGCGTCGCGGGGGGGAGGCGACGCGCTGCCGTATGACGGCGGTTGATGACGGAGGGGCCGCGATCTGATGACCGTCAGGTAAATCATTTCGGGCTAATTCGAGGTCGCCGTTAAATCGTGTCCATATTGGTTGGATGCGGCACGATTGATCTGGCCGGCCCCCGCGTCCGGGTGGCCTCGGCGAGATGTCCGGCGGGCGGGCGATGAAGTCAGCTTGTGCTGGCCTGAACTCGTGCAGAGGCGCGATACTGACGGGTAGCGACATACTCGGTCCGCGCCGGGGCCGGCAGCGTCGACAGGGCTTCCTGGCGAATGCCTCGCTCACAATGCGCTTGGTCGAGGCCGATGTGATGGTTGCACAGGGTGCGCGCGATACGAGCGATGCGCACGTCCAGGGTTCGGGCGCCGGCTGCGCTCGACAGGTCCAGATCGCCATAGGCGAGGCGCTGGGGCTCCGCCGAGGCGGTGCCGGCGCAGGCGAGGGTCAGGGTCGCGAGCAGGGCGGGGATGATGACGGCGGGCTTCATGGGACGATCCTCTGAGAGTGGTATCGCTCTTGCGGCGACCCCACCCTTCTGAAGCGTCACTGTCGCCACATCGGGCCCGTGCCGTGGCCGAGGTGCGGCCAAGCTTTAAATCGAGGTCATGACCTTTTGGTCATGACGTCATCCGCTGTTCCTGAGGCCGGCCGCCACGCCGTTGATGGCCAGCAGGATTCCCTCCCGCACGCGCGGGTCATCATCGCCCGCCCGGCGGCGCCGGATCAGTTCGATCTGCACGTGGTTCAGCGGTTCGACATAGGGCATGCGCAGGCGGATGAGCCGATCCAGCTCGGGCTGGCCGCCCAGCAGCTCGGACTGGCCCGTGATCGCCAGAACCGCGTCGCGCGTGCGGTCCCATTCGGCCTGGAGCGCACCGAAGATGGTCGCCGCCAGCGCCTGATCCGGGACGAGGGACGCATAGCGCCGGGCGATGGTCATGTCGGCCTTGGCCATGATCATCTCCATGTTCTGGACGAGCGTCCGGAAGAAGGGCCAGTCCGCCGCCATGGTGCGCAGCTCCTGCATGTCCTGGCCGGCCACGGCGGACCCGAAGCCGAACCAGCCGGGCAGCATGACGCGCGACTGGCTCCAGCTGAGAACCCAGGGGATGGCGCGCAGATCCTCGATCGCGGTCGAGGCCGTCCGCGAGGTCGGCCGCGACCCGATCTTGAGTTCGGCGATCTCGGCGATGGGTGTGGCGGCCCGGAAATAGTCGACGAACCCCGGCGTGTCATAGACGAGGGCCCGATAGGCCTTCATCGACGCCTGCGACAGGGCGGTGGCCGTCGCGCCGTGGACCGTGCTGAGACGCTCATCCGGCGGGGGCGTCAGCGACGCCAGCAGGGTCCCGGCCGTAAGGGCCTCCAGATTGCGCCGTGCCACGTCGGGCTCGCCGTATTTGTTGGCGATGACCTCGCCCTGTTCGGTGATCCGGATCCGGCCTGCGACCGTGCCGGTCGGCTGGGACAGGACGCCGGCGAAACTTGACCCTCCGCCCCGGCCCACTGCGCCGCCCCGGCCGTGAAACAGCTGCAGGCGGACCCCGACGCTTTCGGTCACGTCGAGCAGGGCGCGCGACGCCTCATGCAGTTCCCATGTCGAGGTCAGATAGGAGCCGTCCTTGTTGGAGTCGGAATAGCCGATCATGACCTCCTGCACCCCACGCGCCCGGGCCACGGCCAGTGCGGACGGTTCAGCCAGCAGGCGTTCGAGGGTCGGGCTTGCGGCGCGCAGGTCGTCGATGGTCTCGAACAGGGGGGCCGCCTGGATGGGGCAGGCACCCGGGGCGTCGGGCCTGTAGAGCCCGACCTCCTTCAGCAGGAGATAAACCTCAAGCAGGTCCGATGCCGCATCGGTCTTGGACACGATATGGGTGCGGATGGCGTCAGGGCCGAACCGGTCCAGAGCTTCGGCCGCCGCCTGCAGGATTGCCCGCTCCTTCAGGGTTTCGGGGGAGTAGGAGGCATAGGGACTGAACAGCGGACGGGGCGTCGCCAGTTCGTGCGCCAGCAGGACCAGCCGGGCATCCTCGTCCAGGGCGGCGTAGTCGGGACAGACTCCCGCGACGCGCAGGAGATCGCCGACGACGCGGGCATGAACGTCTGAGTTCTGGCGCAGGTCGAGTGTCGCCATGTGGAAGCCGAACACATCCACCGTGGCGATCAGGTGCGAGAGGCTGTCATCGGAAAACGCCTCACCGTGGCTGGCGATCAGGCTGTCCTGAAGCACAGTCAGATCAGCGCGGAAATCTCCGGGCCCAGAATAGGTCGGGGCGGTGAAGGCTGCCGGCCGTGGGGCGGTCTGTCCCGTCAGGGCTGAATGGGTGGCGGACAGTCGGGCGTAGATCTGGCTCAGCGCCCGTCGATAGGGCTCGTCGGAGCGGTGCGGAGACTCGTCCCCGGACGCCTGCGACAGCGCCTCCAGCGCGGGGCTGATCCGCGCGAGGGAACCGGACAGACTGAGCTCGGCCCCGAGGGTGTTCACGGCGTCCAGATAATGCCGCAGCACGGCCCTGGCCGGGGTGGCGAAGGCAGCGCGCAGGGCGTCCGCATCGACGTTCGGATTGCCGTCCCGGTCGCCCCCGACCCAGGCCCCGATCCGGATGAAGGGTTTCAGGTCCGGCGCGTTCAGTCGCCTGCGCCAGTCGATCAGTTGCTCAGGCGCGACTTTCAAGAAGACGCGCTCGAGGAAGGATACCACCGTATCGATCTCGTCCTGCACCACCAGGCCTGTGGTCCGCACCAGGCGCGTGGCCCAGAGGATCACGATCTGGCGCTGCAGCCCGGTCGTCAGGACGTGGGGCGCGCAGGCGAGATCGTCACGATCACAGGCATCCAGCAGGTCAGACACGGCCGTGATCCGGTCAAGTACGCTCTTGCGGCGCACTTCCGAGGGGTGGGCGGTCAGAACGGGCGAGATCAACGCTTCGGACAAAAGTGCCCGGGCATCCTCGGGGGCCCGACCGGCGGCGGCGAGACGGGCCAGTGCGCCCTCAGGTGTATCGGGCCGCGCACCCTCGACGGTCTGGCTGCGCGCGCGGCGTTTGCCCGCCCGGTCCTCGGCGACATTGGCCAGCAGGGAAAATACCGCAAAACCGTGTGCCAGGCCCACGGCCTGATCCAGCGACAGGTCCGTCAGCAACCGCTCCAGCTCTGCCGACCCCCGGGCTCCCGGGTGCCGGTGATAGGCGACTGACGCCTGGCGCACGGCCTCGATCCGGTCGTACAGGTCCTGTCCGGCCTCGGCGCGAATGACCTCGCCCAGCAATCCGCCCAGCAGGCGGACCTCCTCACGCAGGCGATCGTCGGCGGCAGCGGTGGTCATGGGCATGGCGGTCTCGCTCAGCGGGGAGGCTGGGGTGCAACCGTATCAGGGGTCAGTCCTGTGACCAGCCCCGCAGGCCTTCTGAAACCTATTGTGCGCCGGCGGCAGTCGGAGTGACCCCCAGGACCTGGCGGAAGAACAGATTGGTCACCTCGGCCTGGCCGTCGGAGTTGAACTTCTTGCGGAAGCCGTGGCCCTCATTGGTGGCCAGCAGATACCAGACGGGGCGGCCCTCGGCACGGACCGCGTCGACGATCTGTTCGGACTCGCTCTGCGGCACACGGGGATCGTTCGCCCCCTGAATGACCAGCAGGGGGGCGGTCATCCGGTCGGTCAGATGGATCGGGGAGATGCTGTCAAACACGGCGCGCATCGCGGGATCACGCTCGTCGCCATACTCGGCCCGGCGCAGGTCGCGGCGATAGGCTTCGGTATTCTGAAGGAAGGTCACGAAATTGGCGATGCCGAAGATGTTCACCGCGCCCGCCAGCCGGTCGGAATAGGCCGCCAGAGAGGCCAGAACCATGAAGCCGCCATAGGACCCGCCATGGACCACCACCCGTTCCGGGTCGAGGTCCGGCTGGGTGGCGATCCAGTCCAGCAGGGCACCGATATCCTGCACCGACTGCTGGCGTAGCGGGCCGTTGTCAGCCGCCAGCCAGGTCTTGCCATAGCCGCTGGAGCCCCGGACGTTGGGGACGATGACCACGGCCCCCAGATCAGCCACCCATTGCTGATAGTTGGCATTGAAGCCCGGGCGGGCCTGGCCCTCCGGGCCGCCGTGAATGTCGATGATGACGGGCCGCGGGCCCTCGCCCGCCGTCGGCCGGTAGACAAACGCCGGGATCTGCAGAGCGTCGAAACTGGGGTAGCGGACCAGTTCGGGGGTGACAAAGGTGGCGGGATCGAGCGGCCCGACCTCGGACCGGGTCCAGCGGGTCAACCCGCCGCCTGTGACATCCCAGCTCCAGACATCGCCCGAGCTGGACGGGGTCGACAGGCCGATGGCCAGGCGGGAGCCGTCGGGGGAGAACTCCAGCGCGCCCAGAACGCCGGCGGGCAGTTCGGGCTGGGGCAGGGCGCGGCGGGTGATGAAGTCCCGCACCGCGACCTTCGAATAGCCGTCCTCATTGGTCGACCAGGCCAGCAGCCGCCCGTCATCTGACAGATCAAAATTGTCCACGTCCCAGGTTGAGGCCTCTGTCAGCGGGGTCAGTCCACCGTCATCCAGCGCGATCTGGACCAGCCGCAGGGCCTCTCCGCCCTCATCCGAGGTGGTTATGATTGAGCGGCCGTCGCGGGTGAACTCGCCGCCGCTGTAGGCTACCGGCGTCGCGCTCTGGCGGATCCGGGTCGCCCGGCCGCTGGCCAGATCGAGCAGCCACAGGCGGACGTCGAGCACGGAGATGTACTGGGACAGCAGGACCTTCTTACCGTCGGGCGAGACATCGAGCGGCGAGAACTGCCCCGTCCCCTCGAACACGACGCGCCGCGTCGCGGGATCGCCCACGGTCATGGTCAGGATGTCGTAATCCGATTGCCCCCGCTCGACCCGGGTCCAGACCGCCAGACGCCCGTCATCGGAAAACACCGGCCCACCGTTGCGCGTGCCGGGTTCGGTGATGGCAATGGCCCCGCCGGTCAGGCCGGCGACGAAGGTCTGGAAATTCTCGGCCCCGCCGGCGTCGCGCTGATAGGCGAAACGATCGGTCCCGGGGATGGTGGTGGCGTTGGAGACCGGTTCGGCAAAGAAGGTGATCTGGGTCCGGTCGGCCCCCGGGGCGGCGACACGGTGCAGCTGGGCCGTCTCGCCGAAGCGGGTTGTGATCAGCATGGAGCCGTCGGCCATCCAGTCCTGGAACCCGGCGGAACGAGCGTTGCGATAGCGCTGCAGGTCGCTTTTCAGCTCGGCGGGGATCTCGGGGATGCCGCTGTAGATCAGGGTGCCAGCCTCGCGGCGTTCGGGTGCGGAGGTCTGGGCGTAGGCTCCGGGGGCGGCGGCCAGCGTCAGGGCGACGGCCAGGGCGGCGGGGCAAGCGAAACGCATGGTGTTCTCCTGAAACAGCCCGGCGATAGGAGAGCCTTGCGGCGGGCTTGGCAAGCGGGCTGCGGCCCCGCCTTGTCTTCACCCGGCTTTTCGGCCATACACCGCCGCTTCCGGCGCAAGTGAACCTCGCGTCTCCACCTGCACGACCCCCAACAGCTTGGGACGAGGCAGGCGAGAACCCCCTGCCGACGTGATCGTCGCCAGGGGCCGTTGTCGTATGGAGCCGCCTCGTCCCCCTTCGTCGCACACGAGGTTTGTATGTTCGAGGCTCTGAACGAGCGGCTGTCAGGCGTCTTCGACCGGATCACCGGTCGCGGTGCCCTGTCCGAAAAGGACGTGGCGGAGGCGATGCGCGAGGTGCGTGTGGCCCTGCTGGAGGCCGACGTTGCCCTGCCGGTGGTCAAGGACTTCATCGCCTTCGCGACTGAACGCGCCACGGGCGAGGAGGTCATCCGCTCGGTCCGGCCGGCCGATCAGGTCATCAAGATCGTCTATGACGGCCTGGTCGAGATGCTGGGCGGCGAGGAGCCGACGCCGCTCAATCTCAACGCCACGCCGCCCGCCGTCTTCCTGATGGCCGGCCTGCAGGGTTCGGGCAAGACCACGACCTCGGCCAAGCTGGCGCTGCGCCTGACGAAGTTCGACCGCAAGAAGGTCATGATGGCCTCGCTGGACACGCGTCGTCCGGCGGCCATGGAACAGCTGGCCCAGCTTGGCACCCAGATCGAGGTCGCGACCCTGCCGATCGTGGCGGGCGAGAGCGCGGTCCAGATCACCCGGCGCGCCCTGACCTCGGCCAGGCTGCAGGGCTTCGACGTCCTGATCCTCGACACCGCCGGCCGCATCACCCTGGATGAGGCCCTGATGGCGGAGGTGGCCGAGGTTGCCGCCATCGCCAATCCCGTCGAGACCCTCCTGGTCGCCGACAGCCTGACGGGTCAGGACGCGGTACGCACGGCCAAGGCCTTCCACGAGCGCCTGCCCCTGACCGGTCTGGTCCTGACCCGCGCCGACGGCGACGGGCGTGGGGGGGCCATGCTGTCGATGCGGGCCGTCACCGGCCTGCCGATCAAATACATGGGGTCGGGCGAGAAGGTCGACGCGCTCGAGGTGTTCGACGCCCGCCGCGTCGCCGGCCGCATTCTGGGTCAGGGCGATATCGTCGCCCTGGTCGAGAAGGCCGCGACCGAGCTGGACCAGTCCAAGGCCGAGGCCATGGCGCGCAAACTGGCCAAGGGCCAGTTCGATCTGAACGACCTGGCCGCCCAGCTGCAGCAGATGAAGCGGATGGGCGGTCTGCAGGGCATCATGGGCATGCTCCCGGGCGTGGCGAAGATGAAGGCCCAGATGGCCGAGCAGAACGTCGATGACCGGATGATCGCGCGTCAGGAGGCGATCATCTCGTCCATGACCAAGGCCGAGCGCAAGAAGCCCGACCTGCTGAACGCCAGCCGCCGCAAACGGATCGCCGCCGGCGCCGGGGTCGAGGTCCAGGACATCAACCGGCTGCTGAAACAGCACCGCCAGATGGCCGACATGGTCAAATCCCTGTCCAAGGGTGGCGGCAAGAACCTGCAGAAGATGGCCGCCATGATGGGCGGCCTCGGCGGGGGGATGCCAGGCATGCCCGGCGGCATGGGCGGCGGCCCCGATATCAACCGCCTGAAATCGCTCGGCGGCGGGCGCATGCCCGAACCGACCGAACAAGAGATGAAAGCCCTCCAGGACCGGCTGTCCGGACTGGGCGGCGGACAGATGCCGGGAGGCCTTCCGGGCCTGCCGGGCCTCCCTACCAAGAAACCTAACTGATTACCTGGAAAGAGACTGAAAATGCTGAAGATTCGTCTGGCCCGCGGTGGTGCCAAGAAGCGTCCTTACTACTACATCGTGATCGCCGACAGCCATTCGCCCCGCGACGGCAAGTTCATCGAGCGCGTCGGCACCTACAACCCGATGCTGCCGCGCGACGGTGAAGCCAAGCGCGTCACCCTGAAGACCGATCGGATCGCCGAATGGCTGGCCAAGGGTGCCCAGCCGACCGACCGCGTCGCCCGCTTCCTGAGCCAGGACGAAGCCTTGGCCGGCAAGGTCAAGTGGACCCAGTCCAACAACCCGACCAAGGGTGCCCCGGGCAAGAAGGCCCAGGAGCGCGCCGCCGAGCGCGCCCAGCGCGAGGCCGACCGGGCCGAGGCCGAGGCCGCTGCCAAGATCGAGGCCGCCGAAGCCGCTGAACGGGCCCGCGAGGAAGCCAAGGCCGCGGCCGAGGCTGCCAAGAACGCGCCGCCGGTCGAGGAGGCCCCTGTCGAGGAGACCGCCGCTGAAGAGGCTCCGGCCGAGGCTGCTGCTGAAGAGGCTCCGGCCGCTGAAGCCACTGAAGAAGAGAAGACCGAGGCCTGATCCGCCTTGTGAACTGACTACGGTGAGGGCGGCGTCCATCGGGCGCCGCCCTTCTGCTATCGGAGCCCGCGATGACCGCATCCAGACTCATTCTCGTCGGCCATGTCGCCGGAGGCTTTGGCGTGAAGGGCGAGGTGAAGATCACCGCCTATACGGCCGATCCGCTGGCGCTGACGGCCTACGGGCCGCTGCTGCGGGCCGACGGCTCTCCCGGGCTGACCCTGATCCAGACCCGCGCCACCAAGGACGGCGTCGTCGGGCGGGCGAAGGAGATCGCGACGAAGGAAGAGGCCGACGCCTTGCGGAACCTCAAACTCTATGTCCCCCGCGACGCCTTTCCGGAGCCGGAGGAGGATGAATTCTACCTCGCCGACCTGGTCGGGGTCGAGGCGCGGGACCCGGACGGCGTCGTGCTGGGTACGGTGCGGGCGGTGCAGAATTTCGGGGCCGACGACATGCTGGAGATCGCGCCGGCCGCCGGAGGCCCGACCTGGTTCCTGCCCTTCACCCGGGCCTGCGTCCCTGACCTGCATCTGGCCGACGGCTGGCTGCTGGCCGTGCGTCCGGACGAGACCGGCGAGCGTGAACCGGACTGATCAGTCCGTGGTGTCGTCGACCGGCGCGTCAGGCCCGTTTTTCTTGATCGACTCGATCGCATTCTTTGCCGAGGCCTTGGACGCATAGCCCTCGGTCGAGAACATCACCTCGGAATTATATTTGAAACGGACGCGGAACTCGCCCGCCTTGTCCTTGTAGATTTCAAACTTGTGAGCCATGGCCGCCTCCGGGTTGTTTCCATCCCGATAAGGCCAAGCTTCACCCCGGCCGGTCAACCGTCGAATTGCGGATCGCGTCCCCGGGTAGCCCAGGCCGGCCCCGCGCCTCAATCTGACTGCGCGGCCGTGACGCGGGATCATCGGGGCGATTGAGGGGTTTGGTCGGGGCAAACCTGAAAGGCCCCGCATGAAACTGATCCTGAAAGAACTGTCGAAGAAGATGCGCAGCATCGACTTCACGATGCTGACCACCCGAACGACCAGCGGAGCGCTGACCGCGCGGCCGATGAGCAACAACGGTGAGGTCGATTACGAAGGCAAGAGCTGGTTTTTCACCACTGAGGACGCGGGCCTGGTGGGTGACATCATGGCGGACCCGGTTATCGGCCTGACCCTGACGGGTGAGCGGGGCCTGCTGGGCAGGCCCGGCATTTTCATCGCCATCGAGGCCCGGGCCGAACTGATCCGCGACAAGACCCTGTTCGCGGAGCACTGGACCCGGGGACTGGAACGCTGGTTCCCGCAGGGGATCGAGACCCCCGGACTGGTCCTGATCCAGACCCAGGCCTCGCGCATCGCCTACTGGGACGGAGAGGACGAGGGCGAACTGGCCCTGTAGGCCCGGGCGGGTCGACAGGCGATAAAACTGCAAATCCGCCCAGCTTCCAAACTGCCGAATTTTTCAGCGAAGAACCGCCGATACCGCCGATACCGCCAAGGCGCGGCGGTCGAAGGCCTCAGCCCTCCTCGTCGCCGGCCAGACCCATCATGTGGAAGCCGGCGTCGACGTGGATGACCTCGCCGGTGGTCGACAGGCCGAGGTCCGAGCACAGCCACAGCGCGGCTCCGGCGACCCCCTCCATCGATGTGTCCTCCTTCATCGCGCTCATGGCGCGCCCTTGGGCGATCATGCCACGGCCGCCCGAGATCCCGGCCAGCGACAGGGTCCGCATGGCCCCGGCCGAGATGGCGTTGACGCGGATGCCGCGTGGCCCCAGGTCGCGGGCGATGTAGCGGGTCGCCGCCTCCAGCGCGGCCTTGGCCACGCCCATGGTGTTGTAGTTCGGGATGGCGCGCTCGGACCCGAGGTAGGTCATGGTGATCATCGACCCGCCATTGGGCATGATCTTCGAGGCCCGCCGGGCCACATCGACGAAGCTGAAGCACGAGATGTTCATGGCCAGCAGGAAGCTGTCACGGCTGGTGTTGTCGATGAAGGAGCCCTTCAGCTCGTCCTTGTTGGCGAAGGCCACCGAGTGGACGACGAAGTCGATGGTGCCGAATTCGGCCTCCAGCGCGGCGAAGGCGGCGTCCATCGAGGCATCGTCGGTGACGTCGGCCTGGATCAGCAGTTTCGCGCCCACGCTTTCGGCCAGCGGCCGCACCCGGCGCTCCAGCCCCTCGCCCATATAGGTGAAGGCCAGTTCGGCCCCCTGGGCGGCCAGCTGGGAGGCGATGCCCCAGGCGATGGAGTTGGCGTTCGCCACCCCCATGATCAGGCCCTTCTTGCCCTTCATGAGTTCGCCCGCAGGCATGGTCCAGCCGCTCTCGCTCGCCATGGTGTCGTCTCCTCAAATCCCGGCCTTCAGCCGAGTTGTTCGTCGCGAGGCGGAGGGTTAGCAGGGGTCGCCCGACGCTGCAAAGGCCGGCCGCCCAGCCGCTCAATCAGGGCCATCAGGGGCGTGGCTGTGATGCCGTGCACGACGATGGACACCAGAATGATGAAGCCGGTGATCGCCCACAGCCGCTCTGAATTGCCGAACTGGCCGTGGTTGAGGCCGTAGGCCAGATAATAGACCGAGCCCAGGCCGCGAATCCCGAGGTACGCCAGCAGGATCCGGTCCCGCTTCTGCAGCGGTGAGCCGATCAGGGACAGATAGCCGACCACGGGGCGCACGATGAACAGGATGGCCAGGCCGATGAGGGCGTCGGTCCAGGTCAGGGCGTCCAGCAGCCCGTTCGCGAGCGCTCCTCCGAACAGGACCAGCAGCAACATCATCAGCAGGCGTTCGATCTGTTCGGCGAAGTCGTGCATTTCCTCGTGGAAGTCGTTCTCCCGTTCCGAGGCACGGATCGTCAGGGCGCAGACGAAGACGGCAAGAAAGCCGTAGCCA
Source organism: Caulobacteraceae bacterium (assembly GCA_019748095.1). Classification (GTDB taxonomy): domain Bacteria; phylum Pseudomonadota; class Alphaproteobacteria; order Caulobacterales; family Caulobacteraceae; genus Brevundimonas. Next base: position 14,236 of record JAIEQA010000062.1, read on the forward strand.
TGCACCATTTCGCTGGCGGCATAGGCGATGAAGGTCGCCCCGATGGCCACAAGGCCGTCGGCATGGCGGGAGATTCCCTTGTGATGGGCCTGGAAGATGAGCCAGCCCATGGCCTTGCCGACCGCCCAGCCCGTGGCGGCCCCGGCGGCCAGTTTCCAGACGACATCCACCACCAGCCAGTGGCCGAGCCCCTCTCCCGCCGTGAAGACGGCTGCGCCGGACAGTGAGACTAGGATGGCCAGGTTGACGAAGGGAAAGGCCAGGGCGTCGTTCAGCCCGGCCTCTGCGGTCAGGTTGAACCGGACCTCATTCTCCTCGCCCGACTTTGGCGGGCCGGTCTGGACGTCGGAGGCCAGAACGGGATCGGTTGGGGCCATGGCGGCCCCCAGAAGCAGGGCCATGGCCAGGCTGAACCCGAGACCGGTGACGCCCAGCCACGCCGTCGCTGCGATCGTCAGGGGCATGGCGATGGCCAGAAGCCGCCAGGTCGGCCCCCAGCCCTTCAGACTGACCGGGCGATCCAGTTTCAGGCCGGCACCCATCAGGGAAATGATGACCACCAGCTCGGTCATCCGCTCGGCGAGGGTATCGTAGGTCCTTGGATCGGGATTGAAGGACAGGACGTCGAGGCTGAAGATCGCCACCCCCAGCCCGACGCATATCATCGCCAGAGACAGGGGCATGCGGCTCAGCCCCTTGGGAGCCCACGAGACCAGCAGCACGACCGCGCCGAGCCCCAGCAGGAACAGGATATACGGGTCGAAGGTCAGAGCCGGGGGTTCCTCAGCAGGGCATGGCGTCGGGTCAGGGCTCCGCAGCCCAAGGTCAACGCCCGGCGCATCCGGGAGGATGCGCCGTACTGTGTTCTAACGCCGGGACTCTCTCCCGTCACTGCCCGGGACCGGTGCCTCGCGGCGGCCGACCCGTGATGCTGGACCGGCCAGCCGAAGGTCGGTGCCCTCTAGACCTTCGAAAAGATCACCGTGCCGTTGGTGCCGCCGAAGCCGAAGCTATTGGACATGACGGTGGTCAGTTCGACGTCCTTGCGTTCGCGCAGGATCGGCATGCCCTCGAACTCGGGGTCCAGATTTTCGATATGGGCGCTTTCGGCGGCGAAACCGTTCTGCAGCATCAGCAGGGAATAGATCGCCTCCTGGGCGCCCGCCGCGCCGAGCGAGTGGCCCGTCAGCGACTTGGTCGAGGAAATCAGCGGCATGTCCGTGCCAAAGACGTTCCTGACCGCGCCCATCTCCTTGCTGTCGCCCACCGGCGTCGAGGTGCCGTGCGGGTTCAGATAGTCGATCCGGCGATTGCCCGCCTGGGTCATGGCGATCTTCATACAACGTTCGGCGCCCTCGCCCGAAGGCGCGACCATGTCGTAGCCGTCCGAGTTGGCCCCGTAGCCGACGATCTCGGCATAGATTTTCGCACCGCGGGCCACAGCCCGCTCATACTCTTCCAGCACCACGATGCCGGCCCCGCCGGCGATGACGAAGCCGTCGCGGGCGACATCATAGGCGCGCGACGCCACCGAAGGCGTATCGTTGTAGTTCGATGACATGGCCCCCATGGCGTCGAACATGTTGGACATGGACCAGTCGATGTCCTCGACGCCACCGGCGAAGACCACGTCCTGCTTGCCCCACTGGATCTGTTCGGCGGCCGCGCCGATGCAGTGGGCGCTTGTGGCGCAGGCCGAGCTGATCGAATAGTTGATGCCGCGAATCTGGAACCAGGTGGCGAGGACGGCCGACGGGCCCGAGGCCATGGCCTTGGGCACGGCGAAGGGGCCGATGCGCTTGGGTGCGCCCTTCTCGATCGTGGTCTGGGCCGCCTGCAGGATGACCTGGGTGGAAGGGCCGCCCTCACCCACGATGACGCCGATGCGCTCGTCGCGGATCTCCTCCGGCGTCATGCCGGAATCCTTCAGGGCCTCCTCGAAGGCGATATGACCCCAGGCCGTGCCGTTGGCGAGGAAGCGCGCCGCCCGGCGGTCGACCAGCGGGGCCCAGTCCTCGGCGGTCACGCCAAGGGACGGCGGGGCCCAGACCTGGGAGCGAAAACCATATTTGATGTGGTCGGGGGCGGGGACCACGCCCGATCTCGCCGAACGCAGCGACGCGGTGACCTCTTCGGCACCGGTGCCGATGGAGGAGACGATACCCAGACCCGTAACGACGACACGCCGCATGCAGTTTCCTTCTCTCAACTCTTGTCCGCGTTGACCGCGGTTCTTGTGTGGTTCAGGCCTCGACCGGCTTTTCGCCGGGCTGGAAAAGCCCGACGCGCATGTCGGTGGCCGTATAGATAGGCACGCCGTCGGCCTCGAGAACCCCGTCGGCGATGCCCATGACCAGCCGCCGGTTGATGACCCGTTTGAGCGTGATCTTATAGGTGACGCGCTTGATGTGCGGCTCGACCTGGCCCTTGAACTTGACCTCGCCGACGCCGAGCGCCCTGCCGCGCCCCTGTCCGCCGATCCAGCCCAGGTAGAAGCCGACCAGCTGCCACATGGCGTCGAGGCCGAGGCAGCCGGGCATGACCGGATCGCCGATGAAGTGACAGCCGAAGAACCAGAGGTCCGGATGGATATCCAGCTCGGCCTCGATATAGCCCTTGCCGTGCTCCCCGCCGTCGCCGGTGATGGTGGTGATCCGGTCGAACATCAGCATCGGCGGGGCCGGAAGCTGGGCATTGCCGGGGCCGAACAGCTCGCCCCGGCCGGAGGCCAGGAGGGCGGCGTGGTCGAACGCGGACGGATATTGCGAAGCGGTCAAAGGGGGTGCGACTCCGGAAGTGTGGCGGTCGGGTTACACGACGCCGGGCCGGGGCTCAACTCCGATGCCGGACTGACGACTATCCGGCCTCGCCGGCCGGACGGTTGGCTTCGCACAGGGCCCGGGTCTGGGTCCCGAAGACCGCGCCCCCGGCGATCCAGCCTCGCAACTTGCCTGCCCGCACCTCGCACCAGCCGTCCGCGCAGTCCTCGACGGCCACGACGGAGCGGGACGTGAACCGGGCCTTCAGGGGTGACCCGGCGTCGCGGCGTGCCTGCACGGGGACTTCGGCGGCCGAGGCATTGAAGGCTCCCCGGCGGCCCGAGACCACGCTGCGGTGGATCCAGGCGACGGATCCTTCGGGGTCGCAGATCTTGCGCCATTCGCGGGTCTCGGCGATCACCTGGACCGGCAGGCCGGCGGCGCGGTACTCCCACAGGATACGATAGTCCAGACCGGGCCCCTGTCGCGCCCTGACCTCCGAGGACTTCAGCGAGACCCAGCGCGGCACCTCCAGCCCGGTCGGGGTCGGTCGGCCGTCGGGCATGGTCGCGCCGGCACCGGCGAACAGGCCGAGCCCAAGAACAGCGACAAGACCGGCGAACCGGCGCGAGAGGCTTTGGAAGCGGCTGCGAGACTTGCTAGACACCGGTGTTGACCCGTCGCGCGCGGGCGCAGCCGAGGCGCGACCCGTGAAAACCCAAGGTCCCTATGTCCAACCCCAGGCTTAAGGTCGTCTTAACCAGAAGACTGCCCGACGCGGTCGAAACCCGCATGCGCGAGCTGTTCGACGCCGAGCTGAACCTGAAGGACCGGCCGATGGACCGGGCGGCGCTGGAGGCCGCCGTGCAGCGGGCCGAGGTTCTGGTTCCCACCATCACCGACGAGATCGATGCCAGTCTGATTGAAGGCGCGGGCGACCAGCTGAAGATGATCGCCAATTTCGGGGCGGGGGTGGATCATATCGACATCGACGCCGCCGTGGCCCGGGGGATCATCGTCACCAATACCCCGGGCGTCCTGACCGAGGACACGGCCGATCTGGCGATGAGTCTGATCCTCGCGGTCAGCCGCCGCATCGTCGAGGGGGCCCAGGTCATCGCCGACGGCAAGTTCGAGGGCTGGGCCCCGACCTGGATGTGCGGTCGCAAGCTGTGGGGCAAGCGTCTGGGGATCGTCGGCATGGGCCGGATCGGCCAGGCCCTGGCCCGACGGGCGAAGGCCTTCGGCCTGCAGGTCCACTACCATAACCGAAAGGCCGTCAGTCCGCGCATCGAGGAGGAACTGGGGGCCACCTACTGGGACGATCTGGACCAGATGCTGGCGCGGATGGACATCATCTCGCTGAACTGTCCAGCCACGAAAGAGACCCATCACCTGTTGTCCGCAGAGCGGCTGGCGCTGCTGCAGCCCCATGCCATTCTGGTCAATACAGCGCGGGGCGAACTGATCGACGAGGCGGCCCTGGCGGCGGCGGTGGCGCAGCGTGCCGTGTCGGGGGTCGGTCTGGACGTGTTCGAGCATGAGCCCGTGATCCATCCCGGCCTGATCGGCCTGCCCCATGTGGTCCTGCTGCCCCATCTGGGCTCGGCGACACTGGAGGCCCGTCAGGATATGGGGGACCGGGTGATCCTGAATGTCATGACCTTCCAGAACGGTCACCGGCCTCCGGACCGGGTGATCCCGGCCATGCTCTGAGGCACGAAAAAGGGGACGGCCCGCGGGCCGCCCCCTTCTTTCGTCAGGACTGTCCGATCAGGCGCGGCGCTTGACCAGTCCGAGCAGGAACAGCAGCAGGACGGCACCCCCGAACGCGACCAGCAGGGTCATCAGGTTGAAGCCGCCGACAGCGAGACCCAGCAGATTGCCGGCGATGAAGCCGCCCAGCAAGGCACCGATGACGCCGACGATCAGGTTGGTGACCAGTCCGTGACTGCGCCCCATGACTTTTTCAGCCAGCCAGCCGGCGATGATGCCGATGACGATCCAGCCGATGATACCGAGACCCATAGTTCCATTCCTTCCAAAGCAGATGTGGGCTGATAATGCGCTGGCACCGTCCCGGTTGCGTCGCAGCGAAAAGGAAGTTCCCCGAGCGTCGTTCGCCATCGCTCGCCCGTCACGAGAAGACGGCATGGTGATTGCGGCGTCCAAGGCGAGCCGTGCCGTTTCGGCACAGCCCTCAGAACAAGGGGAATGGGTCATGGCCACCGATATCGATCTTCATCTGGGTCGCCGTTTGCGCCGCCGCCGCCGCCTGCTGGGCCTGACCCAGCAGCAACTGGCCATCCAGGTCGGGATCCGCTTCCAGCAGATCCAGAAATACGAATGCGGGGCCAACCGGATCTCGGCGGCCCGCCTGTGGCAGCTGTCCGAGGCGCTGGAGACCCCGATCAGCTATTTCTACGACGGTCTGGCCGAGGCCATGGAGCGCAAGGAAGCGGCCGGGGCCAACGGCGGGGAGGTGTTCTCCCGCAAGGAGACGCTCGATCTGATCCAGGCCTATTACCAGCTGGGCGAGCGTCCGCGTCGCCGCCTGCTGGACCTGGCCAAGTCGCTGCACGCCGAGGGTGATCCGATCGCCTCCTGAGGGGTGTCCCGGTGCCCGTGAACAGTGCTGGTGAGCCAGGCGGAGACCTGCGCCCGACGTTTGCTCACTAGCACTGGCACTTTTCACCCCTTACTCGTCCGGCATGACCGAATACGAATCCTTCGCCATCGAACTGGCTGCTGCAGCGGCACAGGTGACCCTGCCGTTCTTTCGCGCGGACAACGCCGAGGAGAACAAGGCCGGGCCCGGGGCCTTCGATCCGGTGACCGAGGCCGACCGGGGTGCAGAGGCGGCGATCCGCCGCCTGATCGCCGCCCGCTATCCCGATCACGGTGTCATCGGCGAGGAGTATGGCGAGGACCGGCCGGACGCCGAGCATGTCTGGATCCTCGATCCGGTTGACGGCACCCGCGCCTTCATCGCGGGCCTGCCGCTGTGGACGACCCTGATCGCATTGAGGACGGCGGGCCGACCGACCGTGGGGGCCATCGCCCAGCCCTATCTGGGCGAGCTGTTCCTGGGTGGTCCGTCCGGCGCGCGGCTGATCAGGGGCGACCAGACGCGACCGCTGCGCGTGCGGCCCTGCGAGACCCTGACCGATGCGGTGATCGCCACCACCGCCCCTGAAATCTTTACCGGCCCTGAGCTGGGGGCCTGGACCCAGGTCATGGCGGCGGCTCGGCTGGCCCGTTACGGCTGTGATGCCTATGCCTATGCCATGCTGGCGCTGGGCCGGATCGACATGGTGGCCGAAACCGGGCTGAAGGTCTGGGACTGGTCCGCCCTGATCCCGGTGATCGAGGCCGCCGGGGGCGAGGTCACCGACTGGCGCGGCGGGCCTGTCAACGGCGACGGCCGCATCCTGGCGGTCGGCGACGTCCGGATCCGCGACCAGGCGCTGGTTGCCCTGCGCCGCGGCACCAACTGACCGCCTAGAAGGGCAGCAGGTTGCGCTGGCGGCTGTAGGCCATGGTGCCGACATTGGCCCCGAGACGCAGGCCGACACCGGTGCGGATGGGAGCCAGAACGATCCCGTCGGCTCGCTGATAGTTCACGCCCAGTCCGCCGATCAGATAGGCGGTGCCTTCCACCCCGGGATAGCGGCGATAGATGGCGTCGGCCGCATAGAGGCCATAGACGAGGGTGAAGACGCGCGAGGCGTTGCCACCGACGTCCCAGCCGATCGAGGTCCCCTGCCAGAACACTTCCTGTGAGGCCGACTGGTCCTTCATATGCAGCGCGCCGCGGCCGTAGCGCAGGCCGATCACTGCGGCCCCGGACGCTTCCTCGCCGGCGATGTAGGCCGTGGGCCGGTCGCCCTGATCGGCGAAGATGCGCTCTATGGCACTGCCCATGGCCTCGGCGGCGATGCCCAGTTCGCGCGATCCGGCCGCCACCAGTTCGTCCGCCGTATAGGCGCGCGCGGTCGCGTCCGAAGAAATCGGATAGCTCGGCTCGTTCGGCTGGCGCGGTGTGGTGGCGCAGGCCGACAACGCACCGGCTGCGGCGGCGGCGAAACCGGTCTGGATCAGATGGCGGCGATGCATGGCGGGTCGTCCTGAACTCTGGCTCGCCGGCGACGCGGGCGATGTCACAGGGTCACCGGGCTTTGCGGCAGCCTTGGGGCTATAGCGTTAACGGGACCTTACAGACGGCCTGTCCGCCTTTCAGGCGTGTTTTCCCGTTCTCGCCGCCAGCCAGTCCATGCAGGCCAGCAGAACGCCGGAGACCACGAAGGTCAGATGGATGATCACCAGCCAGTACAGATGAGCTTCGTTGAAAGGGGCCTCGGCATCCGCCTCGCCGATTTCCATGAAGCGCTTCAGCAGATGAATGCCGGAGATCGCCACGATGGAGGCGATCAGCTTCATCTTCAGCCCGGCGAAATCGACGGTCCCCATCCATGACGGACGATCGACAGTGTCGGCGATATCGAGCTTGGAGACGAAATTCTCGTAACCCGAGAACAGCACGATCAGCAGCAGATTGCCCGCCAGCGACAGGTCAATCAGGGTCAGGACGACCAAGATGGCCTCCTCGGCGCTCATGTCGAAGACCCGGGGCAGATAATAGATCAGCTCCCGGGTGAACACGATCGTCAGCATGGCCAGCGAGACCACCAGTCCCAGATACATCGGGGCCATCAGCCAGCGCGAAGCGAACAGTCCGCGCTCGAACCGGGTCTCGATTTCAGGCTTGGGCATCTTCAGCTCCGCAGGGTGGCGCCGACCTTCGCCGCCGCAGCCACGATCCGGCCTGACAGAGCCTCGATTTGCGCCTCGGTCAAGGTCGCCTCGCGCGGCTGGACGACAACTTCCAGCGCGACGGACTTCGACCCATCGGCGACGCCCTGCCCGCGATAGACGTCGAACACCCGCACCTCGGTGATCAGGGCCTTGTCGGCCCCCTGGACCGCGCGGACCAGATCGCCCGCAGCTGTCGCCTCCTCGACCACGAAGGCGAAGTCGCGGGTCAGGGGCATCAGATTGGGCAGGTCGGCGGGGCTCCGGGCCTTGGTCGATACGCCTTTCGTCCGGGGCTCGGGCACGGCGTCCAGCACGATCTCGAAGGCCAGCATGGGGCCGTCGGCGTCCAGGGCCTTGAGAATGCGCGGATGGACGGCCCCGAACTCGGCGATGACGGTCTTCGGCCCCAGCTGCAGTCGCGCGGACCGGCCGGGATGCCACCAGTCGCGGTTCGACCCCTGGGCCAGCTGCAGCGAGCCGACCGGCGCGCCGATGTCCTCAAGCAGCCCCATCAGGTCGGCCTTGAGGGCGAACAGGGCGTCCTCACCGGGGCCGGCCCAGTGTCGTGCGGCGCGGGCGGAGACCAGGCCCGTGATGACGGTGCGCTGGTCGCCCGGCTGGTCGCCGAGGTAGATCGGGCCGATCTCGAACAGGGCCACATCGGCATGGCCCCGTGCCGCGTTGCGCGCGGCGGCCTGGATCAGATTGGGCAGGGCCGAGGGGCGCATACAGTCCAGATCGGCCGCGATCGGATTCTCGACCACCAGACGCGCGTCCCCGCCGCCGAACAGGGCGGCGATGTCCCGGCGCGTGAAGGACCAGGTGACGGCCTCGGCATAGCCACGTGCCGCCAGCGCCCGGCGCGCGATCCGCACCCGCGTCTGGCGCGGGCTGAGCACGCCGCGCGAGGGCGAGCCCTGATCGGGCAGGGGCGTCTCCGGCAGATGCTGGAAGCCATGGATCCGCGTCACCTCCTCGACCAGGTCGGCCTTTGCCGTGACGTCCCGACGCCACGACGGCGGGGTGACGGTCCAGGGTTCGACCTGACCGGCCGGGCCGGGCGTCACCAGAAAGCCGAGCTGGCCCAGAATGGTGCCGATCCGGTCCGTCTCCAGATCCATGCCCGACAGCCGCTTCACATAGGCGGGATCAAAGGGGAAGTGGGCCGGATTGGCCGGGTGCTCGCCCGCCAGCACGATCTCGGACGGCTCGCCGCCGCACAGGTCGAGGATCAGCCGCGTGGCCAGCTCCAGCCCCGGCACGACCGAGGCGGGGTCGACGCCGCGCGCGAACCGGTACTGGGCGTCGGAAGCGATGTTCAGCGTCCGGCCGGTCTGGGCCGTCACGATCGGATCGAACCAGGCGCTCTCGAGGAAAACGTCGGTGGTCTCGTCCGAACAGCCCGTGCTTTCGCCGCCCATGACGCCGCCGAGGCCGATGGGCCGCTCGCCGCCGGCGTCGGCGATGACGGATATGGCCGGATCGGCCTGATAGGTCTTGCCGTCCAGGGCGATCAGATGTTCGGCCTCGCCCGTGGCGGTCGAGGTCTGACCGGCGCGAACGACGATCTCGCTGCCGACCAGCTTGCCCAGATCATAGACGTGCAGCGGCCGGGCGCGGTCGTAGGCGATCAGGTTGGTGACATCGACCAGACGGTTGATCGAGCGCAGGCCGATGGCCTGAAGCCGGGTCTGCAGCCAGGCCGGGGAGGGGCCGTTCGCTACGCCCCGGATGACCCGGCCCGCGAAGACCGGACACTGGTCCGGGGCCTCGATCCGGACGGAGACGGGACAGGGGAAGGCCCCCCGGACCATGGCGATGTCGAAATGCTTCAGGGTCCCGACACCGGCGGCCGCCAGATCCCGGGCGATGCCCGCCACCCCCAGCCAGTCGGGGCGGTTGGGGGTGACCTCGAAGTCGATGACGGGCTCGGCCCCGAACAGGGCGGCCACCGGGGTGCCGACCGGGATCTCCGGCGGCAGTTCCTGAATACCGTCCGACTCGTCCGCCAGCTCCAGCTCGGAGGCCGAGCACAGCATGCCGTTGGAGACCACGCCCCGCACCGGCTTCTCGACCAGGGTGACGCCGAGGCCGGGAACCCAGGCCCCGATGGGCGCATAGATGGTGGTCAGGCCGGCACGGGCATTGGGGGCCCCGCAGACGATCTCCTTGATCCCGTCGATGGTCTCGACCTGACAGACGCGCAGGCGGTCGGCATTGGGATGCTGCACCGCCTCCACGATCTTCGCCACGGTGAACGGAGCCAGGGCTGCGGCCGGATCGGCGACATGCTCGACCTCCAGCCCGGCCATGGTCATGGCCCCGGCGATCTCGTCGATGGAGGCCGAGGTCTCAAGGTGGTCCTTGAGCCAGGAGAGGGTGAACTTCATGCCGGCACGTCCACGGTCGCGACGAAGGCGGCGATGACGGCCTCGTCCCCCACCAGGCCCACACCGTGGAACAGGCAGCGTTCGAAGACGCACCCCGCCACGGACAAGGCGCCGATCACGCGCGTTCCGGCGGCGGTCAGGAACAGGTTGCGGACATCGCCCTCGACGTCGCCGAAATTGCAGTTCCCGAACCGCGTCTCCGCCGTCGGAATCAGCACGGACGGCCCAACGAGGATGCAGTCGATGAAGCGCCGGCCCTCGATGGCGACGCCCGAGAGGGTCGCGGCTTCGATCAGGGCCGGAATGGACACCAGCACGTCCTCGATCGTGGTGCGAACGCCCAGGTCTTCCGGGCTGGCGACGGCTTTTTCGGTATCGGACATGGGGTCAGCTCAGGCCGGAGGCGGGGTTGGGGGCGGTGAAGGCGGAGAAGCCGTAGTGGGCCAGCCAGCGGACATCGGCCTCGAACATGGGTCTCAGGTCCGGCACGCCGTATTTCAGCATCGCCATCCGGTCGACGCCCATGCCGAAGGCGAAACCCTGCCATTCGTCGGGGTCGATGCCGCAGCTGGTCAGGACATTGGGATGAACCATGCCGCAGCCCAGAATCTCGAGCCAGTCCGAGCCCTCGTTCAACACCAGCTTGCCGCCCGAGCGGTCGCAACGGATGTCCATCTCGGCGCTGGGTTCGGTGAAGGGGAAATGGTGCGGGCGGAAGCGGGCGTCGACACCGTCCAGCTCGAAGAAGCGGGCCACGAAGGTCTGAAGCGTGGTCTTCAGATGCCCCATGTGGATGTCCTTGCCGATCACCAGACCCTCGATCTGATGGAACATCGGGGTGTGGGTGGCGTCGGAGTCCTTCCGGAACGTCCGGCCCGGCGCGACGATGCGGATCGGCGGCGTCTGGCTCATCATGGTGCGGACCTGCACCGGGCTGGTGTGGGTGCGCAGCACCTTGCGTTCACCCGTCTCCGGGTCCGGTTGCAGGAAGAAGGTGTCGTGCATCTCCCGCGCCGGGTGTTTGGGCGGGAAGTTCAGGGCGGTGAAATTGTGGAAATCGTCCTCGATGTCCGGGCCTTCGGCGACGGCGAAGCCCATCTCGGCGAACAGGGCGATCATCTCGTCCATCACCTGCATGGTGGGATGCACCCCGCCCTTGCGGCGCGGCCGGGCCGGCAGGGTCAGGTCAAGGCGTTCGGCCTGCAGCCGGGCGTCCAGTTCCGCGGCCTCCAGTTCGGCTTTTTTCGCGGCGATGGCGGCGGTGACACGGTCGCGCAGACCATTGAGGACCGGCCCCTGCTCGCGCCGCTCGTCCGGGCCCATCGCGCCCATGCCCTTGAGCAGGCCGGAGATCGTGCCCGTCTTGCCCAGGGCTGCGACGCGCACGGCCTCGACCTCGGCGACGGTGGTCGCGGAGCCGATGGCGTTGATCAGTTCGAGTTCGAGAGCGGCGAGATCGGTCATGGGGGGTTCGTCTAGCGGGTGGATCGAAAAGCAAAAAGCCCCCCGGCGCGAACCGGGAGGCTTTTGATCGTCCGGCGAACCGGATCCGTCCTACTTCAGCGCGTCGCGCACCTTGGCGGCGATGTCGGAGAAGCCGGTGCCGTCCATGGCGATCGCGGCCAGGACCTTGCGGTCCAGCTCGATTCCGGCCTTGGAGAGGCCGTGCATGAACTGCGAGTAGGTGAAGCCTTCCTGGCGGGCAGCGGCGTTGATGCGCTGGATCCACAGGGCGCGGAAGTTGCGCTTGTTGGTGCGGCGGTCGCGATAGGCGTATTGCCCGGCGCGGTCGACGGCGGCCTTGGCCGTGCGGATGGTGTTCTTGCGGCGGCCGGAAAAGCCCTTGGCCTGTTCCAGAACCTTCTTGTGCCGGGCGTGGGAAACTACGCCCCGTTTGACGCGAGCCATGTCGCTATCCTTTCAAATTCAATGCTGTGAGGAGATCAGGTCGTCGCGCGCCAATCAGGCGTACGGCATGTAGGACTTGATCTTCTTGGCGTCGGCGTCGGCCATGACCGAGGTGCCACGGTTCTGGCGGATGTATTTGGAGTTGTGGCTGATCAAGCGGTGACGCTTGCCCGCAACCCCGGCCTTGACCTTGCCTGTCGCGGTGAATTTGAAGCGCTTCTTGGCGCCCGACTTCGTCTTGAGCTTCGGCATTTCGATTCCTTTTTGTGCGACCGCGTCCCGGACTGAACAAGTCCGGAGGGTGCGATTGCTGGTTGTTCAAGGACCGCCCAGGCATGCCTGTTCGCCCGGCGATCCGTACGCGAAGGCGCGGCTAGTAGGCGAAGCGGGGCCGAAAGGCAAGCAGAGTCGTGATTCACGGTGTGTCCGGGGGATTATGCCGTTCGAGGAAGGCGACGGTGGCTTCCAGCATCTGCCGGCGGGTCGCAGCCCTGGACAAGTTGTGATCCTCATTCTCCAGCGCGATCAGTTCAACGGGTTTTCCCGCCATCTCCAGGGCCCGTTCCATGGTTGTGCTCTGCGAAAAGGGCACCACCGTATCCTGGCGGCCATGGATGAGCAGGATGGGGGCCGTGACATCAGCGGCCCGGCGCGCGGGGGACCGCTCGTCCAGACGGCGGTCACCGGATCCTGCGCCGCCCATGAAGCGGTTCCAGTACCGCACCACCGGATTGCGCGATTCAGCACCGGACCCCTGCTGCCTGACCTGCCCTTCGAGAAAGGAGGTCAGGTCGGTGACTGCCGCCACGGCGACGGCGCAACGGTAGACCCCGTTTTCCAGCGTCACGCCCGCCAGGGCGGCGTAGCCACCATAGCTGGCCCCCATGATGCAGACCCTGTCGGGATCGATCAGTCCCTCACCGGCGAGGTATTGGACTCCGTCCGAGAGGTCGGTCTGCATCTTGCGACCCCATTCTCCATAGCCCGCCTGGAGATGCGCTTCACCCAACCCGCTGGAGCCCCGGAAATTGGGTTGCAGCACCGCATAGCCCCGTGATGCCAGGGCCTGGGCCAGCCAGTCGAAATCGGAATAGTCGCGCGACTGTGGGCCCCCGTGAGGCAGGACGACGAGCGGCAGAGCCCGTACGGGCAAACCTGACGGAACCGTCAGATATCCGGGGATCTCGAGACCATCGGATGCGACATAGCGGATGCGGCGCACGGGTCCGACCTGATCGTTCGGAACCGCCGGATAGGCCCGACCCACAACACTGACCCGCCGCGCCACAGCGTCATAGAGATAGTAGGTGCCCGAATCCCCGATCGTCTCAACGCCGACGGAATAGGCGATGATCTGGTCATAGGACTCACCAAGCGAGACGAGGGAGACACGGCGTCCGCGAAGCCCTTGCTGCATGATGGCGGCCGCAGCCTCGACCTTGGGCTCGAAGTAGATCCAGGCGACCTCGTCTCCGCCAACACCGAGGGCCAGCAGACGCCCCTGGCGATCATACAGACTGTGGTTCGGTGCGCCTGGCAGTTCCAAGCGTTCGCGCCGGGCACCGTCGGCCAGTGCCAGCTCGAGCATGACATCCCTGCCGTTCTCAGTGACCCCGACCAATACGCTGTCGCCTTCCGGGCCAAAGCCCCAGACGTTGGGCGTGTCGATCAGTTCGGTGCGCTCAAAAATCTGCTTCCAGCCGAGACCATCAGGCACGCTGAGACGCAGGCGGCCGCTGTCCGTCGCCAGCGCGATGCGCACCGCCGGCTCGCCGTCCTGTCCCAGAAGATAGCCGGTGGTGTCGCGGTTGCCTTCAGCCACGCGAACGCCGCGGCCGCTGTCCATATCCACACGATAGACATCCAGCGTGTAGGCGTTGTCCTGATTGGTGATCGCTTCGACGTACAATGCCGGTCGGCCGCGATAGACCCTCCGGGCATGGCCATAGACCGCATTGATCACGGCACGGTCTGCCGTGCGCAACGCCCGGGCAACGCCGCGCGTGCGCACGTTGACGATGTCGAGTTGCGGCAGTTCCGTCGCTCCAATGGTCAGGCCACCTTCGTAGACGCTGGAGTGGATACCGACATGATCCGGTGACAGCCACGAAACGCCCGTGACCTTGCGATCGCTGACATCGACCCGGGTGATCAGCTGGCCGTCGACAGCCTGGATGAGGACCTCGGCCTGATCATCGGTCTGACGCAGGGAGGCGAGCACGGTGCCGTCATCCGACAGCCTGACCAGGCTGATTGTGGGTAGCGCCGAATAGGCGGTCAGTGGCGGTGCCGGTGTCTCCCGGGCCGGTGTCTCCCGGGCCGGGGCCTGGAGGGACAGGCCGCTGGACGGCCCCACGATCCCGAGGCTGCAGAAGGCCCCGGCAATAACAGCCAAAAGTATGCGCATGAGCCATCCTTCCACGTTGACTTGTACGGGCATCGTCCAGGGCGCGCAAATTCCGGGCGTATGTTGGCCTAGTTGGTGGTCACAGGCGCAACCTCATTGCGACTGACGGCCCGGCCCGCATTTAGCGCCATCAGGGCCGCCGGGATCATCAGGGCCGCCCCCACGGCCAGGGGCCAGTCGTGTCCCAGCCCCGAGAACATGGCCCCGGCCACCACAGGGCCGAAGATCCGGCCCGAGGAACTGGCGGCCATGTTCAGGCCCAGCATCGCCCCCTGCCGGTCCGGGGGGCTCGCCCGCGAGATCATGGCCGAGATGTTGGGCATGGTGATCGCCATGCCAAAGGCCCCGACCGCCATTGCGACAGGGACGACCCAGGCCGCCGGGGACAGCATCTGGCCCAGCAGGCCGCAGCCGAACAGCAGGCAGCCGGCCGCGAGGACCCGGCTCTCGCCGAAGCGGCGGGCCAGACGACCCGTGACCATGGCCTGGCAGAAGACCGAGACCACGCCCACAGCCATGAAGGCGAAGGCCACCTCGCGCGCGCCCCAGTCGTAGCGGGCCCCGGTCCACAGGCCGAAGGTCGATTCCATGCCCGAGAAGCCGGCCATATAGATCAGGGTCACCAGAACGACGCGCGAGACGACCGGGTTGGCTGCCGCGTCCTTCACCCCGCTGAGGAAAGGCGTCCGCGCCGGGGGTGTGGCCGAGCGGACCAGGCTTTCCTTCAACAGGAAGACCACGCCGATGGCGGCCAGGGTCGCCAGTCCGCAGGCGGCGAAGATCGGCAGTTGATACCCCAGTCGTCCCATATCCTCCTGCACCAGAATGCCGCTGAGCCCGGGTCCGGCGATGAAGCCGGCCCCGAATGCGGCCCCGATCAATCCCATGCGTCCGGCCCGTTTCTCGGGCGGGGTCACGTCGGCGACATAGCCCTGAACCGTCGAGACGTTCCCGGCCCCCAGACCGGTGAACAGCCGGATGCCGATGGCCACCCAGATGTTGGGAGCAAAGGCCAGCATCAGATAGCCCAGCGCATTGGCCACGACGGTGATCAGCAGGACCGGCTTGCGCCCGATCCGGTCGGACAGCCGGCCCCAGAACGGTTCGGCAAAGAACTGGCCCACCGAATAGGCCGAGAACATCAGGGCGACCTGCCACGGTGCCGCGTTGAGGCTGTCGCCGAAGAAGGGCAGCAGCGGCACGACGAGGCCGAAGCCGACCAGATTGATGAAGACGATCCCGAAGAGAACGGCCAGCGCTCGCCGGTCGCCGGCGTCAGCCGGGGGCGTCTGCGGTTGGGGCGTCTGGTTCATGGCGTCTTCTAGCCGGGCCCGGCCTGTCGCGCGAGAGGCCACAGCTCGCCCCGGCCGTGAACCGGAAACCGCTCAGGGGTCAGACGTATCGCGTTGAAAAATATACAAAAGTTTCAAGAACGGCAAAGCCTGCGTTAAGAAACGACGGTTACCGGTCGCGGGCAAGAGGAGGTTCGATGGCCCGGATCGGCGACTTTGTGGATGCGGTGGAGCCGGTCTCGCCCGAGACGTTCGGCGCTGTCGTGTTTGACCGGTTCCAGCGCGAGCCCAATACCCTTGCGATCGCCGTGGTTGACCCAGAGGGCCGTCCGCTGGGCCTGATCGAGCGCAACGCATTCTGTCTGAAGATGGCCGCCGAGTTCGGACGCGCCCTCTATGCCCGTCGCCCGGTGTCGAGCCTGATGGACCCCGACCCGCCGCGGGCCGAGGCCGACGCCAGTGCGGAGACCTTTTTCAGAACGGTCGACGCCGCCGAACTGAATATGCTGTTGCGCGGCTTCATCGTGGTGAAGGACGGGCTCTATGTGGGGGTCGGGGCCGGGGTCCAGATCCTCCAGGCGACGTCGATGCTCTACCGCCAGAAGGCCGAGGACCTGAGCACGCTGGCGCGAAACCTCGCCGTGGCGGAGGCGGAAGCCCGGGCCTCCAGCCGGGCCAAGTCAGAATTTCTTGCGGTGATGAGCCACGAGATCCGGACACCCCTGAACGGTGTCCTCGGTGTCGCCGGGCTGCTGGACCGCAAGCTGCAGCAGGAGGAACTCCGGCCCTATGTCCAGACGATCCTCGATTCCGGCCAGACCCTGCTTCGGTTGCTGACCGATGCGCTCGACATGTCACGCGCCTCGGCCGGGGTTATGAGCATCGATCCGGCTCCTTTGGACATCGGCATCCTCGGTGTCGATCTCGACGCCCTGTGGCGTCCCCGGGCCGAGGAAAAGAGCCTGATCCTGACCGTCGCCTGTGACACGGGCGGGAACGGCTGGGTGATGGGCGATTCCCTGCGGATCAAACAGTTGCTGAACAATCTGATCGGCAATGCCCTGAAGTTCACCGAGGCGGGAGAGGTGGTCGTCTCGATCGCCGCGCGGCGGGAAGACGGGGTCGTCCGGATGGACGCGATTGTCGATGACTCGGGCCCCGGTGTGCCGGATGGCGCGGTGGCAGACATCTTCGAGCCGTTCAACACCGGTCAGGCGGGTCGGCAGGGGGCCGGAGCCGGTCTTGGCCTCGCCATCTGTCGCCAGATCGTCGACCGCATGGGCGGGTCGATTCATCTGGACCGCTCGCCGCAGGGCGGCGCGCGCTTCCATTTCAGCCTGTCCCTGCCGTGCTGCGGACCTGAACTGCGCGAGGCGTCAGAGGCGATGGCGGCTCCGACCCCGCATGATACGCTGCATGTGCTGATCGCCGACGACAATCCGACCAACCGCTTCGTGGCCGCTCGCCTGATGGAGATGTTCGGTTGCAGCCATGAAACGGTCAGTGACGGGGCCGAGGCTCTGGAGGCCGCATCCCTGCGCCCGTTCGATCTGATCCTGATGGACATCAAGATGCCGGTGATGGACGGGGTCGCCGCCACCCGGGCCATCCGCGCCCTGCCGGGCCCGGCCGGACGGGTGCCGATCCTGGCCCTGACGGCCAATGCCGATGAACGCGATGCGGTCGAGTATCTGGCCGCCGGGATGAACGGCGTGGCCCAGAAACCGATCCAGCCCGACGCCCTGCTGAACGCCATCCGTCTGGCGCTGGGGGCCGGGCCGGGGATCGCCGCAGCGGCCTGAAACGCAAAACGCCCCGGCGCAGGCCGGGGCGTTTCGGGCTCTGACGCGCTGTCAGTCTATTTCGGGGCCAGGATCATAATCATCTGGCGGCCTTCCATGCGCGGGGCATATTCGACCTTGGCGATTTCGTCGAAATCCGCCTGGACCTTGTTCAACAGTTTCATGCCCAGTTCAGGGTGGGCCATCTCCCGACCGCGGAAGCGCAGGGTCACCTTGACCTTGTCGCCCTCGTCGAAGAAGCGATGCATGGCCTTGGCTTTCACCTCATAGTCATGGGTGTCGATATTGGGCCGGAGCTTGATCTCTTTCAGCTCGACGACCTTCTGGCGCTTGCGGGCCTCGGCCTTCTTCTTCTGTTCCTGGAAACGGAACTTGCCGTAGTCGAGAATCTTGGCGACGGGCGGTTCCGACGTCGAGACGATCTGAACCAGATCCATACCCGCCTCTTCGGCGGCCTCCAGCGCGGCCGAGGTCGGCATGACCCCCTGCTTCTCGCCGTTCTGGTCAATGAGCAGAACGCGCGGTGCGCGGATATCGTGGTTCATGGGCGGCCCATCCTTGACGGGCGGCGATTGCATCGGACGGCGAATGAGCGTCGTTTCCTTGTGTTTCTGAAAAACGTATTTCTGAAGAGCAGCCGTGTCGCAGGGGACAGCGCCCGGCATACCACCGCGTTCCCTCACAAAGCCTATATGACCGCGAAACGGCCGTTCTTCAAGGCGTGGCGGGGGCCGATGCGCCGATCCAGGTATCGTGAAGCGCAATCACGGCCTCGAAGACACGCCTGGTCGTCAGGGCCTCGATAGGCGCGAACTCGCCTCGCACGGGGTTGGAGGCGGCGATGGCGGTGCGAGGACCACGCGGCCCGTACAGCCACCACTCGGTCGGGCCAAACAGGCCGAGCGTCGGTTTTCCGGCCGCCGCCGCGACGTGCATCAGCCCGGAATCGTTGCCCACGAAAAGTGCCGCCCGGTCGATGGCGGCAGCCGAGCACAGGATG
Organism: Caulobacteraceae bacterium; assembly: GCA_019748095.1. GTDB lineage: Bacteria > Pseudomonadota > Alphaproteobacteria > Caulobacterales > Caulobacteraceae > Brevundimonas. The sequence continues at coordinate 32,609 of JAIEQA010000062.1, forward strand.
TCCCCCTTGCCGACGCAGTCGATCCCCCTCAGTCCCGCCGCCTCCAGCGCGGGCGTGGCAGGGGGGCGATCGCCGGGTCCGCCCACGGGCATGAACCGCCAGCCGTCGAAGCGTGGCTCTGCCTTCAGCATCTCGACCAGTTCGCCCCAGCGGTCGGCGGGCCAGCTCTTGCCCGGCTGATGGGCGATGGGGGCCAATGCCATGATGGGGGGCGCGATGATGGGACCCGGCGCGGCTGCCAGCTGCGGGTCGATCACTGCCGCCGCCTCGGCGCGGGCCTGTTCGTCGATGAACAGCTCCGGCTCCAGCGGCCGATCCGACCCCATCAGACGCGAGACCATCTCGACCTTGGGCAGACCCGTCTCCCAGCGCCGGTTGTAGACCACCCGCCGGTCGGCCCGGATCAGATAGCTGAGCGCCGAGCCCCGGATGTCGATGACCAGGGCCCAGCGGGTGCCGACGACCTGTCTCCACAGGTCCAGCCAGTGTCCGGCGGCCTTCTTCTTGTCGAGCACGATGACCCGTTCGACGCCGGGGGCGGAGCGGAAGAAGGGTGCCGGTGGGCGGCCACAGGCGACGGTGATTTCGGCACCGGGCACCTGACGCGCGATCTCGCGCAGGATCCCCGACGAGATCACACAGTCGCCTATGCGGTTTGAGGTGACGAACAGGACCTTGGGCATGGGGCGTTATCGGCGGCTTTGGCGCAAGATCAAGGTGTTGGGACCGCGTCTGTTGAACGAACCCGTGGCCTCCGGACGAATTCCGGTTGCCTTGATCGTTCGCTCCGCGACACACAGGCGGATCCTCACGGAGGAATGATGTCGAGCCTTGAACTCCTGTCCCGCCCCGACGGGGCGACCCTTGCCCTGAAGCGTGTCACCGGTCCGGGTCCAACCGTCGTCTGGATCGGCGGCTTCCGTTCGGACATGGAAGGGACCAAGGCGCTGGCACTGGACGCCGCGGCGCGCGAGCAGGGCTGGGGCTTTGTCCGCTATGATCATTTCGCGCACGGTCAGTCGTCCGGCGACTGGCGGCAGGCCACGATCGGGCGTTGGCGTGAGGACGCGATCGCCCTGATCGACGCCCTGGAGGGGCCGGTGGTGCTGGTGGGGTCCTCGATGGGCGGCTGGATCGCCCTGCTGGCGGCGTTGGCCCGGCCCGACCGGATGGCCGGTCTGGTGCTGGTCAATCCCGCCCAGGACTTCACCGAGCGACTGATGTGGCCGTCCCTTCCCGATCATATCCGTCAGGCCATCCTGCGGGACGGCGAGGCGATGATGTCCGAGCCGGGACTGGGCGATTACGTCCTGACCGCGCGGATGTTCGAGGAAGCGCGGGACTGGCTGTTGCTGGACGGGCCGATCGCGATCCAGGCCCCGGTCCATGTGCTTCAGGGGCGGGCCGATGACACCGTGCCGTGGTCGCATGCCATGGCCCTGGCCGGTCGGCTGACAGGCGGGGATGTCCGGCTGGACCTGATCGAGGGCGGTGATCATCGCCTTTCGACGCCGCGCGATCTGGCGCTTCTGATCGACGCGGTCGGGCGGCTGAGGGGCCTTTAGGAGGCGCGAGCCGTTGAGGCCGGACGCAGGCCTTCGACACTGGCCTTCAGAACGGTCGGACGACGTTCCCCGCCGGCGGCGATGATGCGGTCGATGCGGGCCTTCTCGGCGCGGAAGGCCGCGAGTTGTGCCCCCGCCAGGATGGTGCCCTCATCGGTCCGGATGCCGGACGGGTTGATCCGTTGGCCGTTGCGCCAGATCTCATAGTGCAGGTGCGGACCGGTGGACGCGCCGGTGGACCCCACATAGGCGACAACCTGGCCCTGGGACACGCGCTGGCCGGCGCGGATGCCGGAACCGTAGCGCGACAGGTGGCCGTAGCCGCTCTCAAGGCCATTGCTGTGGCGGATGCGCAGCCAGTTGCCATATCCGCCCCAGCGGCGCGCCTCGACCACGACGCCGTCGGCGGGCGCGATGACCGGGGTTCCGGTGCTGGCCGCAAAGTCCATGCCCTGGTGCATGCGGCGGAAGCCGGAAATCGGATGGGTCCGGACGCCGAAAGAGGATGAGATACGGAAACCGCGATCCAGAGGCGTGCGCATCATCGAGGAACGCATATTCTTGCCGGTCGCGTCGAAATACTGGGCGTTGCGTTCGCCCGGCACCTGGAAGCGGTAGAAGACCACGCCCTTGAGCTCTGCGTAGAGCAGGTCGCCCGTGTCGACGGTGCGGCCGTTCTCGGTGACCGAGCGGTCGAACACGAGGGTGAAGTCATCGGACGCGCGAATATCGCGATCCAGATCGAAACGGTGCGCGAACAACTGGGTGGCCTTGCGCCGCACGGCGGCATCGGCCCCCATGCGCTGGGCCGTGGCCGAGAGTGAACCACGCACTTCCGACTTCAGAACCACCGTTTCCTGGGTGACGCGTTCCTCGAGAGCCCGCAGGCGGAGGGCACCGTCAAAGCTGCGGGACACGGTCAGCTGACTGGCCGGACCGGTTCGCATGGTCAGGCCGATCAGCCGGGCGTCCCCGCGACCGTGGCGCGGGCGCGAGACAGCGGTCTCGAAGCGCAGTCCGGCGCGCAACTGGCTGAGGTCGAAGGCATTGGAAAGGGTCGCGGCAACAGCCGACGCGTCGGAAGGGGTGATGCCCGTGCGGCGGACGGCCTGTTCAAATGTCTCGCCCCGACGGATCTGGACAGGAATAGCCTCCGGGGCGGTCATCCCTGCGGGCATGCCGGCGGCGGCAAAGGCCCGGGCCTCCAGCGAGGCGATCTGTTGCTGGGTCAGTTCGGGAACCACTTCCGCCTGGGCGGGTTGATAAACGCGGCCGGCAAGCATGGCCACCGCTACGGCAGCAGCGGCGGTCAGGAGATGCGGCGCAAAGCGCATCGGCTGGCGGCGCGGATCGAACTGAGCCATCGGTCCCCGGCGAAAGACGACGCCATCCGGCGCCAAACCCACTGAAAGCAAGGATCGCGCCCAGAACCCCCGGTCCGCGAGGCGAGTGATATAGCTCGCCCTTTACAGGATGGGAAGCAGGGTCGTTACAAATGATTAACTGCACCGCCCGCGACGGGTAATCGAGGCGCGTTTGTGTATTCCGACAGGTTGCAGGACAGTCTATCGGCAAGCGATGAGCCGTGATGCTGAACCTCATGAATCCGGTCGAACGGGCTGTGGCGTGACTTTCACTCGAAGTGTCGTGGATGCCACTCATTGTGTCCTCGACGCCACGCCTGTTTCGTTGCGAATGACTTTCACGATGCTGAGGGCTGGCACTGTCCCGGATCGGGACGCGCGGAGCCACAGGCCTTGACCAGCGCTACCCCCGGGCGAGGCCGGAGCCGGGGCCGGGCGGTCGTCGTGGGTGGGCTTGTTGCCGTGATCACGGTCTCGGCGGTTCTGGCCGTGGTGTGGCTGAACCGGCGCGCGGCAGCCCGCGAGGTCCTGGTCGGCTGGCTGGACCGGCGCGGCATCGAGGCCGAGGTCGAGGTTGAGCGGCTGGAAATCAGCGGCTTCGTCGGTCGCGTCCGTATCGGCGACCCGGCCAATCCCGATGTGACGATCCAGCGGGTGGAGGTCGACTATGCCCTCGGTCTCCCCTGGTCCTCCGCAGGTCTGGGTCTGACGCCTGGCCGCATCCGGCTGATCCGGCCCGTGGCCCGTGCCAGCTGGCGCAACGGCAAGCTGTCGTTCGGATCGCTGGATCCCCTGATCGAGGAGTTTTCCGGCCGACCGCCCCGCCCCGACAGCCGGGGCCCCTTGGTGATCGTCGAAACGGGGCGGCTGCGGCTGGATACAGACTATGGGCCAGTCTCGGTTCTGGCCGACGCCCGGATCGATGACGGCCGGTTGATGTCTCTTGCGGCGCGGATTCCGGCGGCGTCTGTCCGCAGCGGGACAGCTGAGGCCCGGGGGCTGGGCGGGACACTGGATCTGACCACGTCCGGGGATCGTGTGGCGCTGGCGGTCGATCTTGCCGTCGAGCGGCTCGCGGCCGGCCCTCTGGCGGGTGAGGGAGCTCGGCTGTCAGGGACGATGGACCTGCCCTATCCCGATCTGAAGGCCCGGCGCGGAGACGGTCGGGCGGTGATGGATCTGAGGCTGTCGGGCGACCGGCTGGCCCTGGGCGACGTGGTTGCGACCGGGGCCCTGATTTCTCTGGCGGGCGACGGGGCGGTTACCGGCTGGCTCGACAGCTTTGCCTTCACGGGGACGACTGGGAGCCGGCTGCAGGCCGCCGGCCTGTCGGCCCCGGGTCTGACGGCCCGGGCCGTCGATCTCGGCGCGGCGGGAGCGAATGTGGCCTTGGCGCAGCAGCCGGACGGGCTGGTCTGGCGGGTCGAGGGCCCGGCGCAGTTGCGCGCTGCCTCCGGTCGGGCTGGAGACCTGACCCTGACCGGGGTGGATATCGGCAGTCCCGGGCTGAGATTGGCCGGCTCGCCTGGCGGAGTCGAGGGACAGGGGCCCCTGATGGCAAGGCTTGATCAGGCCGCGTTCGACACACTGTCATTGCGGGGCGCGTCCGGGCGGTTTGCGCTGGATTTCGCCTCGTCACGCGAGGCAGCCTTCATCCTGACGGGGTCCGCGTCGGCCTCGCGCGGGGCCTGGCCCTTGTTCGGCGTTGTCGCGGCGGACGATGTGCCCGAACTGGCCGGGATGAAGCAGGCGCTCGGGGCTTTCGCGCTGGATGTCCCCGCGTTCCGGCTGACGAGCGGCGATGCCGGCGTGGCCCTGGCCCTGACGGCCCCCGCACGGCTGGTGCCGGCCAATGGGGGGGTACTGCTTGTCGCTCCGGTGGCGACGCCCCTCTATGCAGCGGGGCCGGGCCAGAGGGGTGGCGGGACCCTCACCCTGACCGCCACCCGGGGGCAGGGTCTGCCCGAGGCCGCGTTTGCCGTGCCGGACTGGAGGCTGACCGCAGGCGGGTTCCGGGCGAGTCTGGACGGTCGGGCGGCGCTCGATTTCGGGCTGGCGCGGGGCCTGACCGTGACGACGCGTGGCGTGCTCGCCATCGATTCCGGGCGGCTGACCTATGCGCCTGACGCCTGTCTGCGCTTCGCTGCAGAGCGACTGGAGCTGGAAGAGAATGACGTCATGGACCTGTCGGGAGGACTGTGCGCTGCCGGTGGGCCGATGGTCGTGTCGCAGAACGGACGCTGGCGCGCCGGGGGACGGCTGGAAGCCATCTCGGCGAGCGCACCGTTCCTCGCCATGGGATTTGCCGGTGTTGAAGGGGCTGTGACTGTGACCGGCTCTTCCGCCGGGCTCGGTCTTGAGGCCAGGATTGACAAGGCCGACGTCGAGGATGCGACGCGGCCGCGCCGCTTCAACCGCCTGACCGCATCCGGTTCGGCGCGCCTGGCTGACGAGCGCTGGAGCGGGTCTTTCGATCTGGCCCGCAACGACACCGTCCTTGGCCGCCTGACCCTGACCCATGACGGGCGAACCGGAACGGGTGGCGTGGCCATCGACGCGCCGTCTCTGGTTTTCGCCGAAGGCGGGCTGCAGCCGGCCGACCTGAGCCCGATGGCGGCCGATTTCGTCCAGTCACCGGCCACGGGGTCGGCGGCCTTCAGCGGGCGGATCGACTGGAGCGAGGCCCTGCCGGAGGGCGGCTCCAGCTCGGGTCGCCTTGTGGTCCCCAACCTGGATTTCGTCAGTCCCGCCGGGGCGGTGAAAGGCCTTTCGGGTACGATCGACTTCACCAACCTGGCCCCCCTGACCACCGCCCCCGGCCAGACGTTGACGGTGGCGACGCTGGACTCGATCGCCCCCTTGACCGACCTCGACCTGACCTTTGCCCTCGACAAGGCGGCGATCACGGTCGCAGGCGGGGAAATCAAGGCCGCCGGCGGCACGGTCCGGGTCGAGCCGTTTTCCGTGCCGCTGGACCGCCGTCCCTTCTCGGGCGTGATAGTGCTCGACCGGGTCCAGCTGGGCGAACTGATCGCCGGGGCCGGGTTCGGAGACCGGGTGTCGCTGGATGCGGTCGTCTCGGGGCGGCTGCCTTTCACCTCGGATCCGGATGCGGGCGTGCGGATCACAGCGGGGACACTGTATGCGGCCCAGCCGGGACGGCTGTCGATCCAGCGCGAAGCCCTGGACGATCTGGAGGCCGGCGGCGGAGGCGCGGTTCCGCCGGGCACAGTCGAGGACCTGGCCTATCAGGCCATGGAGAACCTCGCCTTCGATGTGCTGACCGCCGAGGTCAACAGCCTCGACGCGGGCCGGGTCGGGGTCCTGTTCCACATCAAGGGACGGCATGATCCGCCGCAGCGCCAGGAACTGCGCCTGACCCTGCCCGAACTGATCAGCCGCGAGTTCCTGAACCGGCCCCTGCCGCTGCCATCCGACACCGGGATCGACCTGACCCTCGACACGACCCTGAACCTGAACCAGCTGGTCAGCGACCTTCTGGCGGTGAACCGGGCCCGCAACGGTGAGCCTGACGGCGAACAGCCTTGACCGTTCAGAGGCCGTTCACGCGACAGGGTGCATCTCCTGTGGCACGAAGAGCGTTCAAGACCCCGGAGACCGCCGAATGACCCCGCCAAAGCCCCTGTTCCGCTCCGCGCTTCTGGCGATCGGTGTCACCGCACTTCTGGCGGGCTGTACGCCGACGATCCGACTGCAGGTCGATCCGATCCAGATCTATGCCAAGCTCGACGCTGATGTGCGCGTGCGGCTGGACCGCGAACTGCAGGACCTGCTGGCCGAAAACCCGAACCTGTTCTGATGGAAAAGATCCTCACCATGTCCCTGCGCAAGCTCTTCGTCATCGGCGCCGCTATTCTGGCCCTCGGCGTCGCCGCCAGCGGTGTTCTGGCCCAGACCGCCGAGCAGCGCGGTCAGATCGTGGCCGCCAAGACCCAGGGTATCGTCGGCGAACAGGCCGACGGCTATCTGGGCTTCCGCACTCCGACGGCGGATCCGGCCCTGCAGCAGGCGGTCACCGACACCAACGCGGCCCGCCGCGAAGTCTATGCCGCGAGTGCGCGGGAGGTCGGCACCACCACCGAGGTCGCGGCGGCTCGGATGTTCGAGAGCCAGCTGCTTCCGCGCATGACTGCAGGGCAATGGTACCGCAACGCCGCCGGCCAGTGGGTTCAGCGCTGAAACGACGGGCGGTTCGCCGCCGTCCGTTGATCCCCGTGTCCTTTCCGGCTTAGGACTGTTGCTTCTGCGAGGGACCGCTTCATGACAGCCACGCCCGCCGCCACGCCCCTGAAGCGTGTCGAGTTGACCGTACGGGCGCTGGTTCTGGGTTGCCTGCTGGCGGTCGTCTTCACCGCCGCTAACACCTATCTGGGGCTGAAGGTCGGGCTGACCTTCGCCTCGGCCATTCCGGCGGCGGTCATCTCCATGGCCATCCTGCGGATGTTCAAAACCTCGACCATCTGGGAAAACATGACGGTCCAGACCGTCGCCTCGGTCGGTGGGGCGATGAGTTCGATTATCTTCGTTCTGCCCGGCCTCGTCATGGTCGGCTGGTGGCTGGAGTTCCCGTTCTGGGAATCGGTTCTGATCTGCGTCTTCGGCGGCGTGCTGGGCGTGACCTTTTCCATTCCCCTGCGCCGCGCGCTCGTGGTCAACGGCGGCCTGCCCTACCCCGAGGGCGTCGCCGCCGCCGAGGTGCTGACCGTCGGCTCGCGCGGCGCCGAACAGACCGAGAGCGCCGTGCGCGAGAACGCCTCGGGTCTCTGGGTCGTGATCACCGGCGCGGTCGTGTCTGCGGGCTATGCCCTGCTGGTCGCGGGCCGGGTCTTCGCCGCTGAAGCGACCAAATTCATCAAACTGCCGGCGGCGCTGGGCGGGGGTGCGACCGGCATCGGCTTCAGCATGCAGTTCGCCCTGCTGGGTGCCGGCCATCTGATCGGTCTCAGTGTCGGCCTGGCCCAGCTGTTCGGTCTGGTCCTGGCCTGGGCGATCGCCGTGCCGATCCTGACCAGTCCCGAGACCATCGCCTGGCTGACCGCAAATGGAATCCCCTCGATCGCCACCACCCTGGAGCCCGGGGCCGCGGCCGAGGAGCTGGCAAGCACGGTCTGGCGGCGCGAGGTCCGGCTGATGGGGGCCGGTGTCATCGGCGTGGCCGCCATCTGGACCCTGATCAAGCTGGCGGGGCCGCTCATCAGCGGCCTGTCTTCGGCGCTGGCCGCCAATCGTCGCCGTCAGGATGGCGCGGTGCTGGACCGGACCGAGCAGGACATCCCGATCAACATCGTCGCGGGGCTGTCGGTCGCCTGCCTGATCGGGATCGGTTTCATCCTGGCCTGGTTCGCGCAAGGCAACCCGACCCTGGCCGGCTCGACCGCCCTGCTGGTGGGTGGCGGACTGATCTATGTGGTGTTCATCGGCTTCGCCGTTGCCGCCATCTGCGGCTATATGGCCGGACTGATCGGCTCGTCGAACAGCCCGGTCTCGGGCGTCGGCATCCTCGCCATCGTCATCGCCTCGGTACTGATGCTGGGTGTGCTGTCCCTGGCCGGTCTGCCCGCCGATCCCTCGGTGGTCGCCTTTGCCCTGATCGTGACGGCGATCGTCTTCGCCGTGGCCGTGATCGCCAATGACAACCTGCAGGACCTCAAGACCGGCCAGCTGGTGCAGGCGACCCCCTGGCGCCAGCAGACCGCCCTGATTGTCGGCGTGATCGCCGGTGCCATCGTCATTCCGCTGATCCTCAACCTTCTGAACAAGGCCTTCGGCTTCGAGGGCGGACCGGCCGGCATCGCCGACGAACCGCTGGCCGCGCCCCAGGCCACGCTGATCTCGGCGCTGGCGCGGGGCGTCATCGGCGGCGATCTGCGCTGGGACCTGATCGGGCTGGGGGCCTGTATCGGGGCGGTCATCATCCTTCTGGACGCCATGCTGAACGCCGTGACCAAGGGCCGGATGAAGCTGCCGCCGCTGGCCGTCGGCATCGGCTTCTACCTGCCCGCCGCCGTGACCACATTGCTGGTCGTGGGCGCTGTGTGCGGCTGGATCTATGACAAGGCGATCAAGACCACCCGGTTCGCCGACGTGGGTCGCCGCATGGGCGTGCTGCTGGCCAGTGGCCTGATCGTGGGCGAGAGCCTGTTCCTGGTCATGACGGCCGGGGTCATCGTCTCCACCGGCAACGACGCCCCCTTCGCCATGCTGCCCGAAGGCTCGACCTGGCCGGCCATGCTGTCGGGGATCGCGGTGTTCGCGGTCCTGACCTTCGCGCTCTACAGCTGGGTCCGGGGCCGATCGGCGAAGGTCTGACAGGACACGCATATGGTCGGTTCATTCGTTTTTCTGGCCATCCTGGTCGCTCAGGTCGCCGCGCCCCCGCAGGCCGACGCCTGGACCAATGACACCATTCCGTGGCTAGTCCGCCCGATGCCTGTTTTCCCGGACCAAGCCATGCGGGCCCGCGTTTGGGAGCGAACGGTCGAGCTGACCTGCCCGGTCATCGAGGGAGGACGTTTCGGGCGCTGCCGGATCGAGGAGACCACCGACAGGCGGTACGGGTTTGGAGCGGCGGCCGTTGCATCCATGAGATCCGCGCGAATCGAGCAATCGCCGGATGGCCCGCAGCCCGGCGAGACCTTCCGGGGTTCTATCCGCTTCAGCATGCCGCCGGGAATGAGGTAGGATCCCTTCGGGCGGCCCCTATGGCCTTTCCCGCGTCCAGCCTGTAAGAGGCGCGCGCTCCCCGCATGACGCCCCTAACGAGCGGCCCCCGCATCCTGTCGGCCGCCTTTTCGC
>JAIEQA010000097.1 GCA_019748095.1 Caulobacteraceae bacterium
GTGGTGGTCCGTGACGGCCGCCGCCTGACCCTCAACTTTCCCCTTCGCTAGGAGCCCGGCGTGACCAAGTTTCTCCGCCTGTCCACCACCAGCGTCCTGGCCCTGTCGATGATGGTCGGTCCGGGCGTGCCGGGGACGACCCTGGCCGCCGCGCCGCAGGCCGTCGCTCCGCCGCCCCAGGCCATGCAGGACGTGGTCATCAACATGCGCGGGGCCGACATCAAGGATGTGGCCGAACAGGTGTCGCGCATCACCGGCCGGACCCTGGTGCTGGATCCGGCGGTCCAGGGGCAGGTCAATGTGGTCTCGGCCGAGCCCCTGAGCCGCAACGGCGTCTGGGAGCTGTTCCTGTCGGTCCTGCGGACCTCGGGCTATGCGGCGGCGCGCAGCGGCAATGTCTGGCGGATCGTGCCCCAGGCCTCGATCGTTCAGGGCGGGGCGTCCGAGACCGGGGCTGCGGTCTCGAGCCAGCAGATCGTCACGCGGCTAGTGAGACTGCGCAACCTGCCCAGCGATCAGGCGGTGCGGGCCCTGCGGCCTCTGGTGTCGTCGTTCGGGGCCATCGAGGCCCTGACCGAGCCGAACGGTGTGGTCGTGACCGACTATGCCGAGAACATTCGTCGGGTGCAGCAGCTGGCGGCGACCCTGGATTCCGGCGGGGGGTCGGCATTTGACAGTATCGCCCTGCGCCATGCTTCGGCCGTCGATGTCGCGGCCTCGGTCAGCGCCCTGCTGGGGTCGGACGCGGGCGGGCCGCGGGTGACGGCGGATGAGCGCTCCAATGTACTGCTGATCCGGGGCGATGCGGCCGATCTGGCCCAGGCCCGGTCGATCGTCCAAGCCCTCGATACGCCGGGCGGGGCCACGCCGGTGACGCGGGTCGTGAGGCTGAGGAATTCGGACGCGGAGTCCATCACCGAGATCGTTCGCGGCCTGCTGGGCGGAGAGCCGTCGGCGACCAATCCGGTGGCGCGCTCGCTGCGGAACAACACGGGCCTGGCCAGCCTCAGCGCCTCGAACCGGGACGCTGCGGCCCAGGTCGCCAGTGCGATGTCGTCGGAGGGGCAGGGTGGGGCAGCCACGGCCGGCGCAACCGCGGGCACTGCACGCGCGGCCGGGTTTACCCTGGAGGGCGTGACGGTCCAGGCCTCGCCCGAGTTGAACGCTGTCGTCATGCGCGGTCCGCCGGCGACGGTGGGCATGCTGGAAGACGTCATCAGCCAGCTGGACCTGCGGCGCGCCCAGGTGAAGATCGAGGTCGCGATCGTCGAGATCACCGGAGAGCTGGGCGAACAGATCGGGGTGCAGCTGGGTCTGGGCGGGGCCGTGCCGGACGACGGCGTGGTCGGGGGCACGGGATTTTCCAACGCGGGAACCGATCTGGGCACCGTGCTGACCGCCTTGGGGTATCCGGCCGGGCGGCTGCTGGGGGCCGGGCTGTCGGTGGCGGCCGGGTCGGAGGGTGATTTTGGCCTGTTGCTTCAGGCGGTGGGGACCAACAACGCCGCCAATCTGCTGTCCTCGCCCAGTATCACGGTGCTGGACAATGAGGCGGCCGAGATCGTGGTGGGCCAGAATGTGCCTTTCCGGACCGGCAGTTTCGCCACGGATGGCAATTCGACCAATCCCTTCACGACGATCAGCCGAGAGGACGTCGGCCTGACGCTGAGGGTCGTGCCGCGGGTGCATGAGGGCGGAGTGGTGCGGCTGGAGGTCAGTCAGGAGATTTCATCGCTGGTCCCCACGGCGGTGATCGGGGCCGCCGACCTGATCACCAACCGCCGCAGCCTGCAGACCTCGGCCCTGGCCGATGACGGGGAGACGATCGTGCTGGGCGGGCTGGTCACCGACGACCGTCAGAGCGCCAACAGCCGGGTGCCGGGGCTGGGCAGCTTGCCGGTGGTGGGAGCCGCCTTCCGGTCGCGGCGTGACAGCCAGACCCGGCGGACCCTGTTCATCTTCCTGAAGCCCACCATCTTGCGTGACAGTGCCGATGCGGCGGCCTCGGCCCGGGACAGCTATGACCGGTTGAGGGCCGCAGAGCCGCTGCGCAATGATCCCCAACGGCCTGCGCCGATCGCACGGGACCCGCGTCTGCAACCGGACCTCGACGCAGCGTTCTGACGACGGGGTGTGCCTCGCCGGGGTCAGGATCGGTGCGGGCTGTCCTGCGACGGCGTATCGAACCGGGGAATGACCAGTTCGGGGTCGGGCGTCGGGCCTGTCACCGGCCATTCGGCCCGGCTCTGATCGGTCAGGCGCAGCGGGGGCGAGGGCTGCAGGGGCTGGGCGAAGGCGCGGCGATAGACCGTCCAGCCCGCGGTGACTGCCACCCCGCCGGCGAGGGCACCGGAAAAGAAGATCAGCAGGGTCGCCCATGCGCTGTCCCACCAGCGCTCGCCGCCATAGGCCGGAGCCAAGGCGGTCGTCGCCATCGGGAGCGCCGGCGTTGCCGTGGCCGGCTCGGGCAGGGTCATCAGCACGCCCCCGCGCGCCAGCATCATCGGCACATTGGCGCGCGGGATCAGGGTGTAGGCCCCGGGGGCCGTGCGCATCAGGGCGATATCCTGATCCAGCAGGGCGGTGCCGAAGTCGTTAAGCAGGGCCTCGGCCCCGGACCAGCCCTCTGTGCGGAAGCTGACGACGCCCTCGACGGCCGGATCTACGGTCAGGTCATGGGCGAGCGCCCCGATCACGATGTCCTGCGCCGCCTCGGCGGCCGGGGTGTCGGTAAAGCTGAAGACATAGAACTGCAGCGGCTCCGCGGCGGCCGGCATGACGGTGGGGGCCCGTGCGGTCGCCGGCAGGGCGACCGCGAGGCCCAGGAGCAGGACGACAAGGAACGGGCGCAGCATCATTGCCGTCCTGAATACCACGGCCGGGCCGAAGGTCCGTGACAGGACGATGAAATCGCGCCCTGTTCCCGCTGTGCCGATAGGCTAGTCTGGCCATCTGATCGGGCGACGCCCGAAAACTGCGGGAGACCGATTTGGTCCAGATTCCCGGCGCCGCCCGTCGCGCCGCCGCCTTTCGCCGGATGCGCGACGCCCGTTCCAGCGAGGTGGCGGAGGACTATGTCGAACTGGTCGGCGATCTGATCGCAGAGCACGGCGCTGCGCGGCTGACGGATCTCGCCGACTGTCTTGGGGTGGCCCCGGCGACGGCGGCCAAGGCGCTGCAGCGGTTGCAGCGGGAGGGGTTGGTCGAGACCCGACCGTACCGTTCGATCACCCTGACGGCTGCGGGTGAATCCATGGCCGCTGTGTCGCGCGAACGCCACCGGATCGTGCACGATTTTCTGGTCGCTCTGGGGGTCAGCGGCGAGACGGCCGAGGCGGATGCCGAGGGTATCGAGCATCACGTCAGCCCCGAGACCCTGGCCCTGTTCGAACGTCTGACGGAACGGATCCGGGCCGGTTTTTGACGGCGCAGTTCGGGTGGCGCGATCAGGTCTCGGCTTCAGCCGTTACGGTCGCCGGGTCGAGAGCGTAGACGCTGGCGCAATACTCGCAGGTTACCCGGATCAACCCGTCACCCTCGATCATCTCGTCGCGCTCTGCGGCGCTGAACGAGCCAAGCAGCGAGACGATCCGCGCGTTTGAGCAGCGGCAGACGGCGGCCAGCGGCAGAGGCTGTTCCAGCCGCACGCCGTCTTCGTGGAACAGGCGGAACAGCAGGGTCTGGGGTGAGATCGTCGGATCGATCAGTTCATCGTCGCCCAGGGTCTGGAACAGGGCGCGGCTGCGGTCCCACACCTCGGCGGTTGAGCCGCGGCTCTCGTCGCCCGCCACCATCTGGATCATGGCCCCGCCCGCACGCCACGCCGAACCGGCGTCGGTTGTGACCTTTCCGACCGCCAGCCTCACCCTCGTCGGGACCTGTTCGGACTGGGCGAAATAGTGTTCAGCACACAATGACAGGCTCTCGCCCTCGATCGGCGTGATTCCCTGATGCCGGTCGAAGTCCGGTCCCTGGTCGAGGGTCATGATGAAGACGCCCTTGCCGAGCAGGGTCCGGGCTCCGGGTCGGGCAAAGCCGGTCGAGGCGGCGGCGACCTGGTCCTCGTCGAACCGGCAATAGCCGCGCAGCGTGCCAGCTGTGTCGTAGTCGGCCACGACATAGCGGACCGGGCCGTCGCCCTGGGCCTGGACGATCAGCCGCCCTTCGAACTTCAGGGCCGATCCCACGAGGGCGGCGAGGGCGCAGGCTTCGCCCAGCAGGGCGGCCACCGGCTCGGGATAGGCATGTGCCGACAGGATGGTGTCGATCGTCTGACCCAGCCGAACCAGCCGGCCGCGCACCGGCCAGCCGTCAATCTGGAAGGCAGCGGCGAGATCGTCGTCCGGGGCGGCGGCGGCGAATGCGGGGGTATGCTCGTGATCGGTCACGGCGAAAGTCCTGACGGGGGATCGGGGAAGCTGGCAAGATAGGAAACGGGGAGGCTTTTGATAAGGGCTGCCCGGCTCGCGCCACAGTCCGGGCATGCTATCGTTGCGGAACCGGCTCATGTGCCGGGCCGTTTCTGCCGTGATCCGACGAAAGCCAGACCATGCCTGCCAAGCCCGTCCTGAAGCCGCTGATCAGCCAGACCATCATCATTACCGGGGCAACCTCGGGGATCGGGCTCGCGACTGCCCGGCGGGCTGCGAAGGCGGGAGCCTGTGTCTTCCTGATCGCCCGAGGCGAGAACGATCTGAAAGCTCTGGTTGAGGAACTGCAGCGCGAAGGCGCGCGCGTCGCCTATGGGGTCGCGGACGTCGGCGATCATGAAGCCCTGTCTGCTGCCGCCGAAAAATGCCTGCGACTGTTTGGCGGGTTCGACACCTGGATCAACAATGCCGGCGTCTCGATCTTCGGGCCGATCCGCGAGACCACGCTGGAAGACCAGCACCGGCTGTTCCAGACCAATTTTTGGGGCGTGGTGAACGGCTCGCTGATTGCGGCGGAGCATCTGAGGATGCGACCGGACGGCGGCACCATCATCAACATCGGTTCGGTCCTCGGCGATGCGCCGATCGCGGTCCAGGGCCTGTATTCAGCGTCGAAGCATGCGGTGAAGGGTTTTACCAACGCGCTCCGGATGGAGTTGATGCGTGAGCGGGCCCCGGTGGCGGTCAGTCTGGTCAAGCCGGCTGCGATCGACACGCCCTACAATCACCATGCCCGCAACCTGACGGGTCAGGCGTTCCACAATCCCCAGCCCGTCTATGCGACGCATGTGGTGGCCGACGCGGTACTATGGTGCGCCACCCATTCCTTGCGCGAGATCACCGTGGGGGCGGGAGGGCGCGTGATTGCAGCCTTCTACAGTCTTCTGCCGGGTCTGGCGGAACCACTCCTCGCCCGGTTCGCTCCTGTGATGATGCGGGACCGGGGTTCCGCCTATCAGCCGTATGACGACGGGCTCTACGAAGCGTCCGACGACGGCCTAGAGGAAAAGGTCTACTATCCGATGGTTCGACAGTTCAGCGCGCTCGCCGAAGTCCGCAAACACCCCGGTATCACCGCCGGGACCCTGGCCCTGGTGGCGACTGCAGCCATCGCCACCCTGTTGCTGACCCAGCGCACGGGGCCCCGCCGGATCGAGGCGATCCGCGATCGCATGAACCCGCGGGGTTGGATCGACACCGGGTCGCTCCGGGACCGGTTCGACGATCTGTCGCGCAGTCTTGGTGAGCGTGCCGGTGATCTGGGTGGACGCGTCGAGGATATCGGGGACGATGCCCGTCATCAGGCCCGGAAACTGCTGAAGCGCGGCCAGCGGGCCATATCGGACAAGCACCGCCGCAAATATGCCCGCGAAGCCCGTCGCTACGCCGAGGACACCGGGCGTTCGGCGCGGCGCTATGCCGGAGAGGCCGGTCAATACGCGCGCGACCACGCCCGCGAAGGCGGCGCGCTGCTCGCTGTGGCCACCATTGCCGCTGCCATCGGTGCCGCCGCGCTGGAGAGCCGCCGGCCGGACAGCCGCGTCCGCAAGCTCGCCGGTCTCTGATCCCGGCCACAAAGGCGTTGCTGCATTTGCGAAGGTCGGCGAAAGAGGGGCATGGCCGCCGCTCCGACGCTGATCTTCGACTTTGACTCCACGCTCGTCCGCATCGAGACGCTGGAGGCGCTCGCCGACATCGCCCTTGAGGGGCATGAGGAGGCTGGGCGGATCCGGTCCGAGGTCGCGTCCCTGACAGACCGGGCGATGGCCGGCGAACTGGACTTCGGCGAGGCACTGCGCGCCCGGTTGGAGCTGCTGCCTCTGACGCGCACCCATGTGGAGGCTCTGGCGGATCGTATTCTGGACGAGGGCACGCCGTCGGTCCGGCGCAACCTGCGATTTTTCAACGAAAATGCCGCCAACATCGTGATCCTGTCGGGCGGGTTCAGGGAAATCATCGTGCCGGTGGCCCAGCGTCTGGGCATCGCCCCCGACCGGGTCCTTTGCAATGACCTGCGTTATGACGCCGAGGGCCGTGTGACCGGGGTCGACGATGCCAATCCCCTGTCCCATGCGAATGGAAAGCCCGCCGTCATCCGTGCCCTCGGCCTGACCGGGCCGGTGGTGATGGTCGGTGACGGCTGGAACGACGCCGAGGTCAAGCTGGCGGGTGCCGCAGACCGGTTCCACGCCTTCACCGAGATCGCGCGGCGCGACAAGGTCGTGGCTGTGGCCGACAGCGAGGCGCGCTCGATCGACGAACTGTTGCATGCCGAGGGGTTGGCGGGCCGCTGGTCCTATCCGCGCAGCCGGATCCGCATGCTGCTGCTGGAGAACATCCACCCGGCTGCGGTCGAGCGGTTGGAGGAGGCCGGCTATTCCGTCGAGACCCTGAAGGGGGCGCTGGACGAGGATGACCTGATCGAGCGGATCAGGGGCGTCCACGTTCTGGGGATCCGCTCCAAGACCAATGTCAGCGAGCGTGTGCTGGCGGAGGCGGACCGGCTGCTGGCCATCGCCGCCTTCTGTATCGGCACCAACCAGATCGATCTGGATGCGGCGGCCGCCCGCGGCGTGGCGGTTTTCAACGCCCCCTATTCAAACACCCGCAGTGTGGTGGAACTGGCCATCGGCCTGACCATCACACTGATGCGCGACGTGGTCGACAAGTCGGCCGCCATGCATACCGGCCAGTGGAACAAGTCGGCCGAGGGCTCACGCGAACTGCGGGGCAAGACGCTGGGGATCGTCGGCTACGGGGCCATCGGCTCCCAGCTGTCGGTGCTGGCCGAGGCCCTGGGGATGCGGGTCATTTTCCACGACCTGTCCGAACGGCTGGCGCTGGGCAATGCCCGGCGGATGCGCTCGCTGGACGCCCTGCTGGCGGAATCGGATGTGGTGTCGCTGCATGTGGACGGGCGGCGCGAGAACGGCAATCTGATCGGGGCGGCCCAGTTTCAGGCGATGCGGCCCGGGACCCTGTTCCTGAACCTGTCGCGGGGCCATGTGGTCGATGTCGGGGCCCTGGCCCAGGCCATCGGCTCGGGCCGGGTCGGCGGGGCGGCGCTGGATGTGTTTCCGGAAGAGCCCCGGACCAATGCCGATCCGTTCGACAGCCCGCTGCGCGGTCTGAAGAATGTGATCCTGACGCCTCATATCGGCGGCTCGACCGAGGAGGCGCAGGAGGCGATCGCCGAGTTCGCGGCGGAGCGGCTGCTGGGCTATCTGAACCGGGGGGACACCACCTTCTGCGTCAATCTGCCCAACGTGCAGCTGGCCGAGGTGTCGGGTGGGCACAGGATCCTGCACATCCACCGGAACCAGCCGGGCGTGATGGCCGAGTTGAACCGCGAGCTTTCCGCGGCCGGGCTGAACATTCTCGGACAACATCTGAAGACCGACGAGCGCACCGGCTATGTCATTACGGACGTCGATCGGGACTACGATCCCGAGGCTCTTCGGGTGCTGAAAAACCTCGCCGGGACCCTGCGGTTCAGGCTGCTGCACTAGAACCTTCCCCTGCGGCATCTTGCGTCCGTCCACAGACGGCGCAGACTGTCGGTTAACGGCCGCGAAACGGACGGCCGATGGGAGGAAACCATGTCACGCTATCTTCGCGGTGCAGCCTTGGCTGCGCTGACCCTGGCCGCATCGGCGGCGCTCGCCACCACGGCCTCGGCCCAGTCCTACGGCCGGCTGGTCGTGTTCGGCGACAGCCTGAGCGACAACGGCAACCTGTATCTGGCCAGCGGCCGTACCCAGCCACCGTCGCCCCCCTATTTCCAGGGACGGTTCTCCAACGGACCGGCCTTCACCGAGTTGCTGGGCTTCACGGCCGCCAACTTCAACGGACCGGTGACCGGCAGCATCAACTATGCCTATGGCGGGTCACGCACGGACAATGTGGTCGCCTTCCCGCCGGGTATGCGCCAGCAGTTGACGACCTATACGTCGGCCGGTGGAGTGTTCGGCAGCCGGGATCTGGTGAGCGTGCTGGGCGGGGCCAACAATATTTTCCAGGCTCTGCCCACCGCCGGGGTCAGCGCCAATCCGACCGGCGCGATCACGCCTGTGTTGAATGCTGCGGTCGCCGATATGGCATTTATCGTCGATAACATCGCCTCTCGCGGTGCGGGCACGGTGCTGGTGACCAATCTGCCGCGCCTCGGCATCACGCCGCAGTTCCGGACATCGCCGGTTTCGCCCTTGGCCGATTTTGCGGGTTCGACCTTCAACAGTGGTCTGCAAACGGCGCTGCTGGCCACGGCTGCCGCACGTCCGGGGACGAACATCATCCTGTTCGACGTCGCCAAGATCAGCAATGTTCTGGCTGGAGATCCGGGTCGCTTCGGTCTGAGCAATGTGACCGAGCCGTGCTTCACCGGGGTCTCGGTCTGCTCCAATCCGGACAGCTATCTTTACTTTGACGGGGTGCATCCCACGGCGGCAGGGCACAGGCTGTTTGCGGCCCTCGCCAACGACTACCTCTATTATGGCGACCGCGGAGCCGGCTCGACCCTGCAGGGTGAGACCGCCTATCGCCACCGGGAGGACGCGCTGGACGCCTCCAGCGCCCGCCTTTCCGGCCGCGAAACCTGGACGGCGGGGACTTCCATTTCGGTCGAGGGTTTGTACGACAGCAGCGAAACAGATGCGCGCGGCCCGGTCGCCTCGGCCCAGTCGGACGGCTACGGAGCCCGGATGATGCTGGAGTCGGGCACTGAGACGATGCGGTTCGGCCTGGCCGGCAGCTATCGCAACGCCGAGGTTGAGGCCGGCCCACTGGGCTTCGAGCTCCAGACCCTGGCCGTGGACGTCTATGGTGGCTGGCGCTCCGACAGCCTTTTTCTGAACGTGGCGGCGGGTGCGGCCAGCGACGACTACAACGACATCGACCGGATCAGCGGCCTTGCTCCGCTTGTCCAGACGGGCAGTACGCGTGGCTTCAGCGCCGGTGCGCGGGCGCAGGGCGGGCTGTGGTTCGACATGGGCGGCATCGCCCTGTCTCCCCGGGTGGCCGTGACCTGGGCCAGTTCGGATGTCGACGGCTATGTCGAACAGGGTGCGGCGGCCTCGTATGAGTATCGGGATCGTTCGGTGACGGGCGTGACCGGTGAGGTCGCGCTGCGGGCCGAGGGCGAGATGGGCGGCTTCGGCGTGTTCGTCGAGGGCGGTTATCGCGAGAGCCTCGACGACAGTTCCGACGCCGTCCGCGTGGGGATCCAGGGCAATCCGGCCCGGGTTCTGTCGCGGGCCTTCGACGATCCCTTCGGCGGTTCGGTTCTGGCTTCGGCAGGCATCCGGGGCGACCTGGGTCCGATCGAGGTGGAAATCGGCTATCGCGGTCGCTTCGGTGATCATGCCGACAGCCATCTGGGCGGTGTGACGCTGACCCTTCCGCTTTAAGGTCACGCCAGACGCAAGCGCAGCGCGCCGGTCCCCGGACCGGCGCGCTTTCGTTTGCCGGTTCCCCGCCTGCGACATCCTTTCGCAGGCGGTGCCCCAAAGTCGCCCCATCGAACCGTAGAAGGGCGCCTCGCCCCGAGGTGCGCTGCCGGTCAGCGATCCGCACACCGGGCCTCCCAGGCTCGAACGAGCGCTCCGCCGACGGATGCATGTCCCTTTCCCTGCCCTCCCTTCGATCGCTTTTGACCCAGTCGGGCCAGACCCTCGTCCTTGCCGGAGTCGCGGTCGGGGCCATGGCGATGGCCCCCGCAATGTCCGGGTCCGACCGCGGAAGGCTGGAAATGCCCGAGTCGCCGCCGGTGACGGCCGTGGCCGAGCCGGCCGGACCGATGACACGACCGCTCGTGTTTCAGGAGCCGGTTCACGGCTTTGCCATCAACTCCCGCTTCGGCATGCGCCGGCTGGGCGGCGAGCGGGGCGCGCGGATGCACAAGGGCGTGGACATCGCGGCACCACAGGGCACGGCGGTCTACGCGGCGGCTGAGGGCCAGATCGTCCGGATCGGCCGACAGCCGGACGGCTACGGCAACTTCGTCGAGATGCGCCACCCGAACGGCATGACCACCCTTTACGCCCATCTCAGTCGCATCGACGTCGCCTCGGGCGACCGACTGGCGGGTGGCCAGAGGGTCGGCCTGGTCGGATCCACAGGCTATTCCACCGGCCCACATCTGCATTTCGAGGTTCGTCGCGGCGGGACCCAGGTGAACCCGGCCCGGGTTGTCGGCGAGACCTTCCAGGTCGAGGTCGGCGGGCCGACTGCCGGTTGAGCCGGCTCCCCTCCTGAACGGGCTTCCCCTGTAAAGCCTCCTTTGCTAACCCTTGGGTGTAGAGGAACCGGGGGGCGACCATGGCGGCTTTGACGCTGGACGGCGTGAGCAAACGCTACGGCGACTTTCAGGCCGTGAGCGACCTGAGTTTTCAGGTGGAGAAGGGGGCCATCTGCGGCTTCCTCGGCCCCAATGGCGCGGGCAAGACCTCCAGCATCCGGATGATCCTTGGCCTTCAGCCCGCTACTAGCGGGCGGATCGAGATCCTGGGGGCCTCGGACGGGCGCAAGGTGCGTGACCGCATCGGCTTCCTTCCCGAAGAGCGGGGGCTCTACAAGAAGATGACGCCTGTCGACGCCATCGCCTTCTTTGGTTCGCTGAAAGGCCTGCCGACCGGTGAAGGCAAGCGCCGCGCCCGCGAGATGCTGGAGGCCCAGGGCCTCGGCGCGTCGCGCAACAAGCAGATGAAGGAGCTGTCCAAGGGGATGGCCCAGAAGGTCCAACTGATCGCCTCGGTCGTGCATCGCCCTGAATTTGTGATCCTCGACGAGCCGTTCAGCGGTCTGGATCCGGTCAACCAGCAGGGCCTCGAGACCGTAATCCGCGATCTGGCGGCGAACGGGGCGACCGTTCTGTTCTCGACCCATGTCATGCAACATGCCGAGCGCCTGTGCGATCAGGTCGTGCTGATGGCGCGCGGACGCAAGGCGTTCGACGGCACCGTGGCCGAGGCGCGGGCGACGTCGCGGCGATTTCTGGAGCTGGAGGGGGAGATCACAGCCGAGGCGGTGGCCGGTCTTCCGGGCGTGACCAGTGTGGAAGTCGTGTCCGAGCGGGACGGGGTCCGGGTGCTGAAAGGCAGTCTGGCCAGTGGCGCGGGCGGCCAGGAGGCGCTGAAGACAGCCTTTCTGAGCGGTCTGGACGTCCGCCGGTTCGAACTGAAGGAGCCGACGTTGCATGACGCCTTCATCACCCTGACCGGTGACGATCCGGATCAGGATCAGAGCGTTGCCCGGTCCGCCCTGTCTTCGGAGATCGCCCGATGAACCGCATCCTGCTGATCGCCCAACGCGAGTTTCTGGCCTATGCCCGCACGGTCGGGTTCTGGCTGTCCCTGCTGGCCTTCCCGCTGTTTGCCGTTCTGGGCGGAGCCCTGCCGCTGCTGATGCGGGGTGCCGATCCGGTCCGCGCGGTGGTCCTGATCGAGGAGGGACCTGAGGCGACCGGGCTTGCGGCTGCGGTTCGGGATGCGCTTAACGCCGATGTCGAGCGGCGTGAGATCCGCGCCCGGGAGGCGGCGGAAAAGGCGGCTGCCTCGACGGGAGCCCCTCCGGGATCGGCGCAGAGCGCCCTTGCCTCCCTGAGCGCGCCGCGCATGCGTATCGTGTCCGCCCCGACCGATCTGGCTGCGAGCCAGCCGGGACCGGAGCAGGACGCCCTGTTGCGCCGCTATCTGACCGACGAGACGCCCAAGGCCGAACGGCTGGATGCCGTGGTCTTTCTGACCCGCACCGAAGGCGTGCCCGGCGCGCGGGTCTGGGCTGCGCGGGCCACAGATGACACGGTCGAGGACTTCGTGCGCAGTGCCCTGCGCGACGCCAACCGTGACGCTGTCCTGCGTCAGGCCGGCATCGACGCTGCCGTGGTGGAGCGCGCCGACGCTTTCCGTCCCGAGATCGGCGTCTTCTCGCCCCGCTCCGCGGGCGGTGGCGAGGTGTCGTTCAAGGACCGGCTGCCCGGCATCATCGGCCTGGCGTTCAGCTTTATCCTCTGGTCCCTGATCATCACCGGGGCCTCCATCCTGCTGAACAGTGTGATGGAAGAGAAGTCGAACAAGATTCTCGAGGTCCTGCTGTCCTCCGCCTCGGCGACAGAGATCCTGACCGGCAAGGTCCTGGGGGTCGCGATGCTGACCCTGTCGGTCCTGATCGTGTGGGGCGGCATCGGAGCGGCAGGACTGATAGCGGCGGCACCTTCGGTGGCCGCGGACGTCGGGTCAGTGCTGATGACGGACGGGCTGATCTTCTATTTCGCGGCCTATATCGTCGGCGGCTATCTGATGTACGCGGTGCTGTTCGCGGCGATCGGGGCCTTTTGCGAGACGCCGCGCGACGCCCAGACCTTGATGGGACCGATCATGATGGTGCTGGTGATCCCCATTCTGGTGGTTCAGATGGCGCTGGTGAACCCCGATGCGCCGGTCGTGCGCATCATGTCCTGGATCCCCTTCTTCACGCCCTTCCTGATGAGCGCCCGGGCACCGTCGGGACCCCCGATGGTCGAGATCGCAGGCACGATGGCGGGCATGTTCGCCGTCGCCCTGCTGATGGTGTGGCTGGCCGGGCGGGCGTTCCGCGCCGGGGCGTTGTCCGACGTCAAGCTGAGCTGGAAGAGCTTCGCCGCAGCGATCGGAGGCGGGGGCCGGTAGCCTCAGTCCGTCAGGACGATCCGCCCGGCCTCCATCCGGAAGGCGACCCCGGTCCGCCCGAACAGACGCGCGATCTCGCTGGCCGGGTTGTCCGAGCCCATGTCCAGCATCCGCTCGATGCCGATCCGGAGAGAAGGATCCCGCGCCTCCCGGGTCAGGGCTTCCAGCCATTCCTCACGGGTCAGGATACCGTCGTCGCCGTTGCGGCGCTGCAGGTCAGTGAGCACATCGAAGAAGTCCCCGCCGGTCCGTTCACGCCGCGCGCCCTCGAGAGCGAGGCTCCAGACCGCGCCGCAGGCATAGTAGGCCCGGTGCTCACCCCGCTCGCCCGCGCTGGCAATGGGCCGGCCCCGGGCGAGGGACACGCACTCGTCCACCTCACGCTGCAACTCCGCGCGGGCATCGAAGGATGGATCGATCGCCGCTGTCGCCCGGACCGCCATCAGATCCGCCCCACCCTCGGTGATCCAGGCGTCGCGGGCGAATTGGTACTCCAGCCCTTTCGAGCCCAGCCAGAAATGCGCGCTTTCATGCCCAATGAACCAGCGTGCCCGCGCGAGGGCGGCCGGGTCGGGATTCAGCACCCCGTCGCCCTCGAAAGTCATGGAGATCAGCCCCGGCAGGACGCTGCCGCCCATGCTCGACAGGCTCTGCGTTGGTCCGGTCCAACTGACCATCAGGATCGGCGTCGGACCCCGCTGTGGCCCCAGCCTCGAAGTGTAGTAGTCCATGACCAGTGGTGTGAATTCGCCCAGCTGATTGCCCAGCCAGGTTGGCAGGCCCGGGTCGATCACCGTGGTGACTCCCGTGCCTTCGCGTGTCCTCGTCTCGCCGAACAGCACATAGGTATCGGCGTCGATCGCCGTGACCTCGGTCAGTCGTTCGCCCTTGAACAGAACCGGGCCCGCGCGGTCACGCCAGGTCACCCCGGCCGGCCCGCCGGGCAGCGAGATTCCGTTCAGGTCCAGCGGCAGAGACCGCGCCTGCTGGATCGAGGCCAGCGGCGACAGATCGAACTGCCCGGAATACAGGGCCACCGTCCCGTCGGTGAACATCAGCGCCGGATCATAGTCGGCCTCCAGATCGCCCGCCCGCGGCGTCATCCGGATGCGTATCCGACGCGGCACAGGCGAGCCGTCCGTCGTTCTCAGCACATCGTAACGGCCCTGCCGGTCGAGGATCACGCCGGGGGTCTCGACCGACCACCACGCGGGCCGCCAGGGTGTCCGCTCCACGCGCAGCAGGGCCGAGCGTCGGAAGAACCACACCGGCGCGTCCTCGTTGAGCGTGAAGTCTGCGGTCCAACGGTCGCGGTCCCGTTCCACGACGACTGCGACGGGCGCGACAATCGGGGCCGCCTGTGTCAGCCTCGCGGGGGCGGCGGCCGCGCAGCCGGCCAGCAGCAGCGACAGGGTGAAGGCGGTCAGGGCGGCGCGCATCGTCATCTCCGGTCTGACGGCCTGTTCGATAGCCGTTCAACGTCCGGCGATCATCTAAAGGATCGCTCATGAACGGCAGCCGTCAGGGCGTCGCGTCCAGAGCCCGCCGGGCCGCAGCCAGTTCCCCGACCATCACGGCTTTCAGCCGGGAAGGCGCGATGATCCTTACCTGCTCGCCCCAGCTGAACAGATGCCAGGCCAGTTCGCGCATGCCGGAGGCGCGAAAGCGGACCACGACGCTGCCGTCAGGCTGATCCTCCAGTGTCTGGGTCGGGTGCCAGCGCCAGCCGCGCGCCTCGGCGGCTCCGGCCGGGGTGACGTGAAGGACCACATCCTCGATCTCGTCCTGATAGATGCCGAAGGACTGGCTGGCGAAGGCCGAGAGGTCGAAGTCTGGGGGAGGGGGCGCGAACCCCGGCTGGGCCTCGACCGCGCTCATCCGGTCGAGGCGGAAGGTCTGGATCCGGCCACTCTCCCGGTCCGCCGCCACCAGATAGTTGGCCCGTCCGAACATCACCCCACAGGGCGCGGCAATCCGTCGGCGGGCTTCGGCCCCTGGTCGGGAATAGGTGAAGCCCAGCGGGGCCTGGGCCAGGACGGCCCCGCGGATGGTCGCCAGCATCGCCTCATCGGCACTGGGTCTCGGGCCGGCCTGCACGGCAATGGTCTCGGCCCGGACGAGGGCCTCGAGGTCCGGGGCCAGCCGGTTCAGCGTGGTCGAGCGCATGGCCGATTTCAGTTTGCGCTCAAGGCTCTCCAGCGCCGACGCCCGTCCGGCCTCGCCGGCCGCGCGCAGGGCCTGGGCGGCCTTGGTCAGTTCCACCAGCTCGGTCGTCGTGGGGGCCTGTTCGAAGGCGGACAGGCCGCCGCGAATGCGCCAGCGCTTGTACGGCGGGTCCGAGACTTCTTCCGCGGCGGGAAACAGCTGCAGCACGGCGTCGCGCATGCGTTCAACCGTCCGCCGGCCTATGCCGAGCTCCCGGGCCATGTCGTCCAGCGTCAGCCCCTCGGCCGAGGCCGCCATACGCCGCGCCAGTTCCATGACCAGAACCGTTTTGTCATGCCGCATGGGTGGGCCTCGCAGGGGTACGTCCGATTCTGACGTACCCCCGTCCTACACCGGTCTCATCGGCAAGCCCACAGACCGGAGAGACACCATGGCCCGCGCCTTCGCCCCCATCGCCCGCATCAATGCCAGCCGCTATCTGATCGTCCCGTGCGAGGCAGATGGTTGCGGCGACCTCGCCGTCATCTGGGACCGGCTGGAAGAACAGGTGATCGACGTGATCGACGCCCGCGCCAGCGCGCGCTACTCCGACGAGGACGCCCTGTGGGACGAGGCCCGCGCGGCAGATTCGGCCTTTGAAGATCAGCGTATGGCGGCCTGATCAGGCGGGATAGCGGGCCTTGAGCATCGCTATGGTCGACGCGGCCAATTCGCTCAGGACCTCCGGGTCGACGTCTGACAGCCGGTTCACATAAAGGCACCCCTTGCCCACCTTGTGCCTGCCCAGCCGCGCCAGAAGGTCGGCTTTCAGTCCTTCATCGGGCGCGAAGTAGAAGACCAGATTTGCCATCCGCGGAGAGAAGCCTACCAGCGGAGCATCGCCCTCATGACCGCTGGCGTAGCGATAGTGATAGCGGCCGAAGCCGATGATCGACGGTCCCCACATCACGGCCGGCTCGCCCGAAATCCCTGACAGAAGCTCAACCGCAATCCGGGCGTCATCCCTGCGTCCGGGGTTTTCCACCGCTGAAATAAAGGCGTCGACCGATGCCGGGCCCGGTCGGGTCTTTGCGTCCGCCATGTTCCGTCTCCGTGGACCCTATGAGGCCCCCTTCAGTTCGGTGGCGTGGGGAGGGTAGGGAGCCGAAGGTATCATGCTGGCTGGCTGGTGGGCCAGTTCACTGGCGAAGCCGTGGTTGACGTCGCGGTGGTGGGCCTCGTCAGCCTGGACCACCAGCACAACGTCGCGCAGCGTCGCGTCGGCCGGCAGCTTCCAGTAGTGGATGGCGATGGCCGGAGCAGGGATGTTGGGCGAGCGGCCCTCGTCGATTTCCTTCAGATACATGGCGTAGCTGATCACGGCCTCTTCCTCGAAATAGCCAACCACGCGGTGGGCCGTGCGGGCGGAGACGAGGTACAGGAGGAAGAAGCCGACATAGAAGACGGCCTGGGCCAGCTGGATCACCAGACGTTCGAAATAGGTCGGTTGGGCCACTTCGATGAAGGTCATCAGGTGCATTCGCTCATTCTCGGCCTCCTCCATCAGGGTGCGGATCCAGCCGTCGTCGTCCTTCATCCGCCGCAGGCAGGTCAGGTGCTGGATGGTGGCCCCGACCATGCCCGGCACAGCCGCGACGGTTTCCAGCACGATGGCGCGGTGGCCATAGCGTTTGGCGAAAAAGGTGTCGGCGCAGAACCGCAGAAGCTTGGTGAAGCCGAGGGCGAAATGGTCGGAGAACCCTTTCGGCTGATGGTGGATGACCGGCTGGATGGCCTTTTCTTCCGCCACGGCCTGGTCGTCGGGTGCGAGGATCGAGTTGACCATGGTTTGTATCCGGGGGCGGAGACTCGCGAGGCGAAAGCCGTGCCCAACCCTTGTGTCCGCTGAGAGTGCCGGGCGTTCAGCGGCGATGCCGGCTGAACCCCGCGCGGGTCAGGATGTTCCCGCGCAAATCAGCATATGTTCGCTCATCCCCGGGGCTGGCGGCTGCGCCGTTACCGTTCGGTCGTCGCGATCTAGGGCTGTGGCCTGTCGCGGCCATAGCGGAGTCGCGACAGCATCTCGGTCGCCCGCCGGACGGGGGCCTCGAAATCCTTGCCCGCCTTCCACTTCTCGAATGCCATGACGTTCTCGATGCGCGCGGCGACGAAGGCCTCGGCGCGGTCGCGGCCCTCGAACCAGCGCAGGGTCAGGGCCGGGATCAGGATGCCGGACAGGATCACGCGCTTGGAATAATGGTTCCAGTCGGTCGCTGTATCGCCGGCCCAGCGCCAAAGATGATCGGCGCTCTCCCACGCCAGCGACAGGGACAGGTCTGTGTTGGTCGGCAGGGCGAGGAAGCCGGCACAGCGTTTCGTGGCCTCCAGATCGGCCG
The DNA here is from genome assembly GCA_019748095.1 of Caulobacteraceae bacterium. Lineage (GTDB taxonomy): Bacteria > Pseudomonadota > Alphaproteobacteria > Caulobacterales > Caulobacteraceae > Brevundimonas. The sequence goes on from JAIEQA010000097.1 coordinate 17,635, forward strand.
CACCCGCCTCCATCCGGGCAGAGAGGGCGGCGGCGATCCGGGCGCGGATCTTCATCGCTCCCGGTTCACCCAGCGCCTCGAGGGCGCGGGCGTCGTGGCGACGCGACAGCAGGGCGGCCAGATCTCGTGCGCCGTTCGGCAGCAGCAGGTCCTCGTCGCCCTCGCTCAGCCCGTTCTCGGCACAGGCGGCGCGGACAAGACGGCTGTTCCAGCCCAGGGTCGGGGCCAGCCGGACGGCGGCGTCGAGCACGGCCTGCTCCATGCGGTCGGCCCAGTCGGGTTTGGTCCCGGGGGTGTTTGACAGGTGTGGCGCGTCGGTCATGGCTACAGACTACCCTGACGCGGCAGCCCCGGCGAGCGCTGCGGGAACGCCGCGACGATCTGGACATGGCCGGAGGCTTGGTGTAACGGCACGCCTTCCTTCGAGGGCCTGCGCCCCCGGATACTACGTTCATTTGTCTGCCCGCCTCTCAAGGACGCGGCGGGCAGCCAAAGGAGAGTTCAACCTGGTACAGATTTTCGTTCGCGATAATAACGTCGATCAAGCGCTCAAGGCCCTCAAGAAGAAAATGCAGCGCGAAGGCAGCTTCCGCGAGATGAAGCGCCACGTGCACTACGAGAAGCCCTCGGAGAAGCGCGCCCGCCAGAAGGCCGAGGCCGTGCGCCGCGCCCGCAAGCTGGCCCGCAAGCGCGCCCAGCGCGAGGGCCTGCTGCCCCCGCCCAAGCCGCGCGTCCCGCGCGTCTGATCGACAGCGACCACGAAGATTTCAGGAGCCGCCCCGGGAAACCGGGGCGGCTCTTCTGATTCCGGGATCAGGCCGATGCAAACGGCCACGGGCTGACGGATTTGGACCAGTCATCCACGGTCAGGGCGCGATCGACGGGCGGGGCGGCCCGCTCTGCGCAGGGATGGCGGTGACACAGCCGGCATGCGGGTCCGATGAGGGTTACCTCGGGGGACGTCAGATCCAGACCCCGGGCGCAGGCCAGGCGGTGGGCATCCCTGAGTTCGCAACCCAGGCCGATCGCGAGGCCATGGTGTTCGCCGGCCCCGTCGTAGCCCTGACGCTCCACTGTCCGGGCAAGGGTGAACCAACGCCCGCCGTCTGGCGTCTCGATGATCTGGGTGACAATTCTGCCGGGGGTCGCGAAAGCGTCGTGCAGACGCCAGCGCGGACATCCGCCCCCGAAACGGGCGAAGGGAAAGGCCCCGGCCGCGTACCGCTTGGAGACATTGCCCGCCTGATCGATGCGAATCAGGAAGAAGGGCACGCCGCGCGCCGTTGGGCGCGACAGGGTGGTAAGCCGGTGGGCGACCTGTTCAAACGAGACTGCGAAACGCCGTTCCAGCCGCGCGATGTCGTAGCCGGTTGCCTCCGCCATGCGCTGGAACGGGGCGTAGGGCATCAGGATCGCGGCGGCCAAGGTGTTCGTCAGGGAGACTTTCAGCAGGGCCCGGCTGGTGTCGTCCGGTGGCCGTGCAGCATCGGCCAGTGCGTTCAGTTCGCCATCGTGTTCGGCCAGAGCCAGCTGATAGGCGATGGCGAACGCGCGCGACGCATGGGACAGGGTTTCCGACAAAAGAAGGCGGCGGCGGTGGGGGTCGAAGCGTCGCGTCCATTCAACCATGACCTCCGCCGGCATCACCCGAACCGCCAGATTGTGCCGTGTCGCCAGCCTGTTTCGGGCGAGGACCGCGAAGCCGTCTCCGGTGACGGTCGGGTCAAGCGAGGCGTGGACTGCCTCGCCGAGCGCGTCGAGCGCGGGAAAGTGGTTCGCGCAGGACTGGATGTGGTCGCGGACCCAGTCGGCTGGCGATGGCCCGCCGGCGGAGGGTTCGCCCTCGATGACGGCGGCCCGGGCCCGGTCTCTCTGGTCCGCAAAGGCGCTGTAGAGCCGCAAGAGCGCCTCGGCAGCGCCGGGGGCCTCGTCGACCAGATGCAGAAGCTCGTGGCGCGGGACCGCCAGCCCCTGAAACAGGGGGTCGGCGAAGACTTCGGACAGTGCGGCCTCGCCGGTCGGCCCTTCCTGCCCCAGTCGGCGCAGATCCACGTCGTAGGTCGCGGCGAGGCGCAGAAGAAGCTGTGCCGAGACCGGGCGCTGATTTCGCTCGATGTGGTTGAGGTAGCTGGGGGACACGCCCAGGTCGGCCGCCATGGCCGTCTGGGTCAGACCCCGATCCCGACGCATGCGCTTGAGCCGGGCCCCCAGAAAGAGTTTGTGATCGGTGCCCGCGCTCATACTTCAGAATTGTCACATCACGACCAAAAGGCAAGTGTCATATCGTGACAAAATGACATCAAGAGGGGCGAGGAAGGGGTGTGAAGTATGACAAGGCTGTGGTCTCTGAATACAGGCGCATCGCCTTGAGGAGAGACCCATGGAACCCCTGAGCCGCCCGCAGGCCATCATCGACTTCTGTCTGGCCCCGCTGAACCTGGATGCCAGCTCGGATTCAGAGCGCGAGGTTCGGCGCCGTCTGGAACACGTCATCAAGACCTTCCAGGTGAAGGCCGCTGCACCCGTCAGCGTGGACTTTTCCCGCATGCCGTCACAGGTGATCAACGAGGCCGCACACGGCTACGAGTAGGCGCTGGCGGCGACCGACGACGGATGGCCCTGGATCAGGCGGCCATTGAGCGCCCGACGCCCGCCGGATCGGCGACGAGACTGAGCAATGCGGCCGCGTCGAAGGGCTTGGACAGATGGCGGTCCGCCCCTGCAGCCTGACCCGCAGCGATATGGTCGGGCAGGGCGTTGGCTGTCAGCATGACGATAGGCGCGCGCGGCAGCCCATGGGCGGCTTCGTGCAGGCGGATCTCACGAACCGCAGTGAGGCCATCCATGACCGGCATCTGCATGTCCATCAGAACAAGGTCGAAGGTCTGGCTGCGGCAAGCTTCCAGCGCCTGGGCACCGTCTTCTACCGACACAAGATCAACGGGAGCCTGGGCCAGGATGAGTTCGACGACCTTGCGATTGGTCGGATGATCGTCCGCGATCAGGACCTTCAGGCGGGGGGCCGCAGGATCTATAACGACGTCAGCCGACGGTTCCACAACGGCAGGGGCCTCGGCGGCAAGGAGTGGCAGGGTCAGGATGAACGCCGATCCTCCCCCGGGCTCACTTTCACAATCCAGCTCGCCCTGCATGAGCGCCGCCAGCTGACGGCAGATCGACAGGCCTAGCCCGGTTCCGCCGAAGCGGCGCGTGATTGTCCCGTCGGCCTGCTCGAAACGGGTGAACAGCCTGGCCTTGGCCGCTCCGTCGAAACCGACGCCCGTATCCTCGACGGTGAAGCGGAGCAGGGCCTGGCCCGTCGGGCCGGTTCCCACCGAAGCTGTGAGACTGACAAAGCCCGCAGCGGTGAACTTCACGGCATTCGAGACGAGGTTGGTCAGAACCTGTTTCAGTCGGACCACATCGCCGCGTACCCAGATGGCTGCGGCCGGATCGACCTCGACGAAGAACTGGAGCCCCTTGTCCCTGGCGGGCGCGGCGTAGAGCTGGGCGGCGTCGTAGACGGCGCGCGACAGATCGAAGGGTTCGTCGGCCAGCTCGAGGCGCCCGGATTCGACCCGGGCAAGGTCGAGAATGTCGCTGAGAAGGACCTGCAGGGTCCGGCCTGAGGACTGGATCAGCTCGAGCATCTCGCGCTGGTCGGCCGCCAGATCCGTCCGGGCGAGGGCCTGGGTCAGCCCGATCACCCCATTCAGCGGCGTGCGGATTTCATGGCTCATATTGGCCAGAAACTCGGATTTGGCCCGGTTGGCTGCCTCTGCGGCGTCGCGGGCCAGAGCCAGGGCCTCGGCATCCTGCTTCAGCTCGGTGATATCGTTCACGACCGTGACGATCCCGCCTTCGGCGGTCCTGCGATCCTGAACCCTGAGCCACCGCCCACCCGCGATCTTCTGTTCGACGGAGCTGGAAAGTCGGCGTCGTGCGGTCAGGCGTTCCTCGATCCACGCCTGTTCCCGTCCGATCGCGTCCTCATAGACCCCCTGTTCGACCCCCAGCTGGAGCAGGTCGCGAAACCGAACCCCGACGTTGAGGGACGCGGACACTTCCGGATTGACCTCGGCGTAGCGGGCGTTCCAGATCAGGAGCCGATCATCGGCGTCATAGAACCCCAGCCCGTCGGGCATGGTGTCTATGGCTTCGCGCAACTGGTTCAGGGAGGTGGCGCGGCCCCACAGGCGAAGTCCGGTGACGATCGCGGCCATGCCGACCACGAGGGTGGCACCGCCGACGACCCAGACCAGCAAACCCGATCCGGAGATCTCGTCAGCGGTGAAGGCGGCCGTGTGATGGGGGGCTATGACGACCGCTGACATCGCCCCGAAATGCAGGACGAAGACACTGAGCATGGCGAGGGTCGTGTTCAGGGGAATGCGCCACCGTGCCTGACGTCTTGACCAGACAGCCGAACACACACCACATGCCATACCGACAAGGACGGTGGCGGCTACGATGGGACCATTCCAGACGAGCAGGCCACCCTCAATCCGCAGGGCGGCCATACTGACGAAGTGCATCGCCGCGATGCCGAGGAATGCAACAAGGTTGCCGAGCAGCAGGACATGCCGACCGCGACCATACAGATACAGCCCGATGGCCGCACCGAAGCCCAGAACGACAACTGCGAGGGAGATCAGGATCTCGTTGGTCGAATAGCGGGTTACTGAGTCAGAGCGATAGCTGAGCATTCCGAGGAACTCGGCTGCCCATACGGCAAGTCCGCCGACAAGGCTGGCGGACACGGCAAGGAGGATCTTCTTTCGGGGCGAGCTCCGGGCGGCCATGCTGATGAGAGCAATGCAGGTCGCCAGCCCGGCCGCGCATACCGCGATCGCCAGCAGCATCAGCCGCCAGTCGTGCTGGACCACCAGGCTGTTCACGATCGCGGTCAACAGGGTCCCTTCCCCCTCATGGACAAACAATCTGTCGCACAGAGGTGAAAAACCGGTGCATGTCTTGAACGGGTCTACCGACCGCGATCCGGTTCTCCGAGACGGGCCGGTTGCAGTCGCAAGACCAATCATACTTTCTCGGGCCGCGCTCCAGGATCAGTCTGTCTGCATCCCGGTGCCCGTCGCGACAGGACCCCGACGTCATGCCTTTTGATGAATCGCCTTCCCCGGTAGCCCCGCTCGCGACCTCCCGGCTCTGGACCGCCGGCACGAGCGGCGGGATTGCCGTGATCATCATGCTGGTCCTCGCGGCTATGCGGCCGGATATGGCTCCGTGGCTGGGCGGGGGGGCGGCCGTGGTCGGGATCGTGACCTGGCTGGGCAGCCGTCGGCCGCCGCCGCGCGGCGATGGGGCGAGACCGCCCGAGGATGTCTTTGGAACGATTTCGCCGCCCCAGAACGCCGCCCTTCTGGACAGTGTGTTCGAGGCCCTGGATGACCCGGTCATGATCGTCAGCGGCGGGGAGGCCGATGACATCGCGGGGCGGCGCATCGTGCTGGCCAATCGTGCTGCGCGCGAGTTGCTGCGTATCCAGCGCGAGGGGGCCCTGCTGGTCTCGGCCATGCGCGATCCGAACGTTCTCGAGGCGGTGGATGAGGCGCTTTTCGGCGGCGTGGGGCGGACGACCGACTACAATGCTGGCGGGGCGCGTCCCCGGCACTGGAAGGCCTGGGTGCGGCCGCTACCGGCCCCGGAGCGAACCCCGATGGCGCTGCTTGGGCTGCGCGACGAGACAGATGTGCGGCGGATGGAGCTGATGCGCGTGGATTTTCTGGCCAATGCCAGCCACGAACTACGCACGCCTCTGGCGTCTCTCAGTGGCTTTATCGAGACCCTCAAGGGCCATGCCCGGGACGATCCGAAAGCCCGTGACCGCTTCCTGGATATCATGGCGGCCCAGGCCGAACGGATGAGCAGGCTGGTGGCGGACCTGCTGTCCCTCAGCCGGATCGAACTGAACGAACACATTCCGCCGTCCGGCCATGTCGATCTGGCGCGTGCGGCGTCCGATGTCGTCGATGCCATCAGCGTTCTGTCGCAGGAGAAGGGCGTGACCGTGCTTCTGAACGTCGAGCCCGGGGGGGCGAACATCACGGGCGATCGGGATGAGATCCTCCAGGTGATCCAGAACCTGACCGACAACGGCATCAAATACTCGGCTGTGGGAGGGACAGTCGAATTGACGCTTAGGAGCGGTCTGGAGGTGGAAGCCGCTGCGGGCGCGCGGCTGCAGGGCGCGACCAGGCTGTCGCTTCTGACACCGGATCGGGAGATTGGCGCACGTTATGTCTCGGTCGCCGTGCGGGATTACGGACCCGGCATGGCCCGCGAGCATCTCCCGCGGCTGACGGAGCGCTTCTATCGCGTCGAGGGGCAGAAGAGCGGCGAGAGACCGGGCACCGGTCTGGGGCTCGCGATTGTCAAACATATCGTCAATCGCCACCGGGGGGGCATGACCGTCGAAAGTGCGCCGGGCGACGGGTCTGTGTTCAGCGTCTATTTCCCGATGCGGAACGAGCCGGCACCAGAAAATCCCGGCCACTGAGGGTCTTGCAGGCGCGCTCCCGGGCGACGTCGCAGAACTGTCATGGAACCGTCCTAATCCGCTGACCATCCACGGGCAGGTTCCGGCCCGGTGAGGGGCGGGTCTTCGCCGCTGTTCCGATTCTTCGGCGTGATCGCCAAGGGCCTGATGATCTGGTTTCTGATTCTTCTTGTGGCCGCGTCAGGCGTGCTCGCCTATTTCGCAGGGCTCGGGCTGGCCCGGCGGCGCGCCGCCGTGAGCGGCGGCGTCCCGGCCCATTCGCGGCCTGAGCAGCATGGCTACTACGCCCTGATCTGGGTGGCTGTGCCGGCGCTGGTGGTCACCTTGCTGGCCGGCGTGTTTTCGGGTCCGGTCGCCCACAACCTGCTTGTGGCCGGTGCGCCGGACGCCGTCATGGAACTGGAGCCGTTCCGGCGTGAGGCCTTCTTCAATGATGCCCGTCTGGTCGGGGAGGGGAAAGCCGCTTTCCAGATCTGGCCGGGCGCGCTGGGCGATGCCCTGGTCACTGAGGGTGCACGGTCGGCGGGGATCAGCCAGACCCTGACCTGGGGCGGCGTAGCTGCCGCAATTCTCGCCGTGCTGATGGGGGGGCTGTTTGCGTGGACGCAGATCCGACCCACGCTGCGGGCCCGTAACCGGGTGGAGGGCTGGATCGGGGGGCTGTTGTTCGCCTGCTCGGCCGTTGCGGTCCTCACGACCGTCGGAATCGTCTTCTCCCTCCTCTGGGACAGTCTGCGATTCTTCCAGACCGTGCCGGTTACGGAGTTCCTGTTCGGTCTGCAGTGGAGCCCCCAGATCGCGATCCGGGCCGACCAGGTTGGATCGACCGGGGCCTTCGGGGCCGTCCCCCTCTTTGCCGGCACCTTCCTTATCATGCTGATTGCCATGGTCGTTGCGGCACCGGTCGGGCTGTTCTCGGCCATCTACCTGTCCGAGTATGCCAGCCCCGTGTCACGCGGCATCGTGAAGCCGGTGCTCGAGGTTCTGGCCGGGGTGCCGACCGTGGTCTACGGCTTCTTTGCCGCCCTGACCGTCGGGCCCGCATTCCGTGAGTTTTTCAACGGCATCGGAGCACTGCTGGTCGGCGGACCCCTGGACGGTCTGGGGCAGTATCTGTTGCTGGTCCAGAACCAGATGGCCCTGGTGGCCGGGGCGGTCATGGGGATCATGCTGATCCCGTTCGTGTCCTCCCTGTCCGATGACATCATCAACGCTGTCCCGCAGTCCCTGCGCGATGGCTCCTATGCGATGGGGGCCACCAAGTCCGAGACGGTCAAGCGTGTCCTGCTGCCTGCGGCCCTGCCGGGCATCGCCGGGGCCCTCCTGCTGGCCATGTCGCGCGCCATCGGTGAGACCATGATCGTCACCATGGCGGCGGGCCTGGCCGCCAATCTGACCCTGAACCCCCTTGATACCGTGACCACGGTGACCGTCCAGATTGTGACCCTGCTGACCGGAGACCAGGAGTTCGACAGTGCCAAGACCCTCGCGGCCTTCGGTCTGGGCCTCACTCTGTTCCTCGTCACCCTGATGCTGAACGTCGTCGCCCAGCGGATCGTGCAGACCTACCGTGAACAGTATGACTGACGCGTCTGATGCCAACACCGTGGCAGGCCGGGACGGCCGGCTGAAGGCCGGGCTGAAGGCGCGCTATGCCCGCGAGCGACGCTTCAAGCTGTACGGGGTGCTCGCTGTCTGCGTGGCCATCAGCTTCCTGCTGCTACTGCTGGGCCGGATCATCGAGCAGGGGCATACGGCCTTCTACTCCAACCAGATCACCGTGCCGGTCTATCTGGACCCGGCCCGCATCGACCGGACCTATCCCCAGGGCACCAACTTCCAGCAGATGGTGGCGCAACAGCAGCTTGCCCGGATGGGGATCACGGACGATGCCCAGGGTTCGGTCACGACGGCCTACCGGACCCTGTTGTCGTCGGAGCTCAAGTTCGAGGCGGCCGACCTGATCCGGAATGACCCCTCGCTGGTGGGGCAGACCGTAGAGATCACCGCGCCGGTCTCGGACGAGGCTGACCTTTACTACAAGGGGAAGGTCACCCGGGCTATCGCGACCGATGAGCGGCGGTTGACCGACAGACAGATGGACTGGCTGGATGAGATGAAGGCGTCCGGGGCCGTCCGGACGGGCTTCAACAGCGAACTCTTCACCAACGGTGACTCCACCGAACCGGAACTGGCGGGTGTACTGGGCGCGGTGGTGGGCTCGGCCCTGATGCTGCTGGTTACCGCCTTGATCGCCATTCCGCTCGGCGTTGGGGCTGCGGTTTATCTGGAAGAGTTCTCCCGCAAGGGCCGGATCACCGACCTGATCGAGGTCAACATCAACAATCTCGCGGCCGTGCCTTCGATTGTGTACGGCCTGCTGGGCGTGGTCCTGTTCATCAACTGGGCGCATCTGCCCCGGTCCTCACCGCTGGTCGGGGGACTCGTGCTGGCCCTGATGGCCCTGCCCACGATCATCATTGCCACCCGCTCGGCGCTGAAGGCGGTCCCGCCGTCGATCCGCGAAGCGGCCCTGGCCATGGGCGCGAGCCGCACCCAGACGGTGTTTCACCACGTGCTGCCGCTTGCCATGCCGGGCGTGATGACCGGCACGATCATCTCCATGGCCCATGCGCTGGGCGAGACTGCACCGCTGCTGCTGATCGGCATGGTCAGTTTCGTGCCGGGCATACCGGGTGCCATCACAGAGCCGGCCGGCGCCCTGCCTTCGCTGGTCTACATCTGGGAGAACGCCTCGGAGCGCGCCTTCCACGAGCGGACGGCCGCCGCCATCATGGTGCTCCTCACATTCATGGTCGTCATGAACGCCGCCGCAATCCTGCTGCGCCGGCGCTTTGAACGCCGGTGGTAAGACAATGAAACTTCCTTTTTTCCGCAGCCCTGATGGGCGTGAAGGTGGCGGTCCGGTGGACCCGACCGAAACCCCGCGCATGGGTGGACAGGTCCTGCCCGGTGCCGCCACTTCGCCGGTCTCTGGCGAGGCGCGAGACGAATCCGTCCTGACGACCGAGCCGGATCGGGCAGCGGACGGCGGTGCCCTTGCCGGTCGCACGCCCGCCGTAAAATCCCCGGCCGCTCCGGCCGGTCCGACCAAGATCGCTGCGCGCGACGTATCGGTCTTCTATGGGGACAAACAGGCCCTGTATGACGTCAGCCTGGACATTCCGGACAAGACGGTGACCGCGTTCATCGGGCCGTCCGGCTGTGGCAAGTCGACATTCCTGCGGTGCATGAACCGGATGAATGACACCATTCAGGGGGCCCGGGTCACCGGCAAGATCCTGATGGATGGTGACGACATCAATGACCGCTCGGTCGATCCGGTGCTGTTGCGCGCCCAGGTGGGGATGGTGTTCCAGAAGCCCAATCCTTTCCCCAAGACCATTTATGAGAACGTCGCCTATGGTCCCCGCATCCATGGTCTGACGACCTCGAAGTCCGAGATGGATGGTGTGGTCGAGAGCGCGCTCAAGAAGGCCGGCCTCTGGGATGAGGTCGCCGATCGTCTCCATTCGGCCGGGACCGGCCTGTCCGGCGGTCAGCAGCAGCGACTGGTCATTGCGCGGGCGATCGCCGTGAACCCGGAAGTCATCCTGATGGATGAGCCGTGTTCGGCCCTGGATCCTATTGCCACAGCGCGGATCGAGGAGCTGATCGACGAGCTTCGCGAACGCTACTGTATCGTTATCGTCACCCACTCGATGGCCCAGGCCGCGCGGGTGTCTCAGCTGACGGCCTTCTTCCACATGGGCCGTCTGGTCGAGACCGGTCCGACCGAGGAAATCTTCACGAACCCCCGGGAACGCCGCACGCTGGACTACATTACCGGCCGGTTCGGCTAGGAACCCTGATGAACCAGCACACGGTCAAGGCTTACGGCGACGAACTGAACCAACTGACGGCCGAGGTCGCCCGGATGGGCGGTCTGGCCGAGGCGCAGGTGGCGGATGCGGTTGAGTCCGTGGCGCGGCGCGATATTGCACTGGCCCGGGCGGTGGTGGAGCGCGACGCCAAGGTCGACGCCATGCACCGCGACATCGAGAAGAAGGCCATCCGGCTGATTGCCCTGCGTCAGCCCGTGGCCTCGGACCTTCGCAAGACGCTCGCGGCGATGAAGCTGTCCGTCGATCTGGAACGCACCGGCGACCTGGCCAAGAACATCGCCAAGCGGGCGCTGAGTCTCGCCGAGACCGAGCCGATGCAGCCGCTGACCCGATCGATCGAGCGGATGGGCAAGCTGGTGTCGATGCGGCTGCGCGACGTGCTGGACGCTTACACCGCCTCCGAGATCGACCGCGCCATGGCGGTCTGGGCCTCCGACGACGAGGTTGACGAGCATTACAACGCCCTGTTCCGGGAGCTGCTGACCTACATGATGGGCGACCCGCGCACGATCAGCGCCTGCACCCATCTGCTGTTCATGGCCAAGAACCTGGAGCGGATCGGTGACCACGCGACCAACATCGCCGAGGTCATTCACTACGAGATCACCGGCGACGAGATGACGGGTGAGCGGCCGCGCTGGACGCCCACGCCCGGCGACTGGGACGCCGATAGCGGACATGCGCCTGCGCCGCCGACCCCCTGACGGCGCGACGACGACGACGGAGACTGAGACGTGCAGCCTTACATTCTGGTGATGGAAGACGAGGACGCCCTGGCGACCCTGCTTCAGTACAACCTCGAAAAGGAGGGCTACGATGTCGTCGTCGCCGCCGACGGCGAGGAGGGACTGGTCCAGATCGACGAGCGTCAGCCCGACCTGGTCCTGCTGGACTGGATGCTGCCCAAGGTCTCGGGGATCGAGGTCTGCCGTCGCATTCGCGGACGTCCCGAGTCCCGGAACCTGCCGATCATCATGCTGACGGCGCGCGGTGAGGAATCGGACCGCGTCCGGGGGCTGGATACGGGGGCGGACGATTATCTGACCAAGCCCTTCTCCATGACCGAGCTGATCGCCCGGATCCGTGCCGTCCTGCGGCGTATCCGGCCGGGCCTGGCGGACGACCGGGTCGGCCACGGCGACATCATCATCGACCGCGTGGCCCATCGCGTCCGTCGTGCGGGCAAGGAGGTCCATCTGGGGCCGACCGAGTTCCGGCTGCTGGACCATTTCATGCGCCATCCGGGCCGGGTCTTCAGCCGCGAACAGTTGCTGGATGCCGTCTGGGGCTCCGATGTCTATGTCGAGGCAAGGACTGTGGACGTCCACGTCGGTCGGCTGAGAAAGGCCCTGAACGTCGACGAGAGCGCCAATCCGATCCGTACGGTTCGCTCAGCCGGCTATTCGCTGGACCTTGAGGGCTGAAGGCAATCCGGTCGCTTTCCGGGCGTGCCGGTCGGCTCTTGGGGGGGGGGGCTCACTGATCCTCGACGAGGCTGCGATAGGCACGCCAGCTGGCGAGACCCAGCCAGGGGAAGATGACCACGAGGGCCAGAAAGCCCGTGGCCGCTGACAGCAGCAGCAGTGCGGTGATGATCACCGCCCAAAGCACCAGAGGGAAGAAATTGGCATTCACCGCGCGCACGCTGGTCGCAACGGCCGCAAAGACATTTGCGTTCCGGTTCAGCAACATCGGGGCCGAAACAACGACAAGCGCATAGGTTACGAAGGCCAGAACCCCGCCCACGAGGGTTCCGGTCAAAAGCATGACCCGCCCGTCCGCCGTGCCAACCGCGAAGGCGACGAGAGCGTCGATATCGCGATGGATCTGCCAGGTCGAAAGGCCGTAGATAACCTGGGCGACGCGCCCCCAGAGGAAATAGATCACGACCAGAAGCAGGCTGAGATAGGCCACGTCCTGACGGAAGGCGGACCGGACGAAGAGCACCTGTGACAGGCGGGGTTGCCCGCCGCCGCCGATCGTCCGGCCGGCCTCATAGGGGCCCATGGCCAGGATCGGCGCGATGATGACGAATCCTGCGGTGAGGGTCAGAACCCAGAACGCGCCGTTGGTGACATACAGTCCGTAGCAGATGGCGAAACTGATCGCCGCGACGCCCAATCCATAAGCCAGCAGTGGCAGCGGGGCTTTCATCAAATCCCGCCAGCCCATGGCCAGCCATCCGAAGGGGGCGGACAGGGCGACGGTCCGAATGCCGGGCAACTGTGAGGTCTGGTCCATCATAATAACCTTCCTGGCCGGAGCCGGGGTTGATCGACGACACAGGAGCATGTGCCCGATCTCTGCCTTAATCAATCCGTCCGGCCAAAAGGGGCAGGACGGTCAGACCGGCCAGATGAGGGACGCTGCGTCCATTGACGCGGTCGTCGTATGGCGTCATTGAGCCGTTCTCCACGGGTCCGGGCCCCTCTGGCAGCCGAGGCGTCGGCTGCGATGTCGGATCCCCGCATGGACGGCGCAACGTTACGCCAATTTTCTGGAATTCAGGGTTCGGGATGCTTGAGTCTCTACCGTTTCTGGCTGCGACCTATGCCGGCCAGCCTGTCTGGCTGTGGATGGGCTTTCTAGCCTTCATCGGCTTCTTGCTGTGGATCGACCTCGGGGTCGTCAACAACAAGGATGGCGTGGTGTCGGCGAAGAAGTCGGCCGCCATGTGGGCGTCGTTCGCCAGCCTCGCCATCGCGTTCGGAGGCTACGTCTACTTCGTCTACCAGCCTGATCCCGTCTACTATATGAGCCCGGATAACCTGAACCAGCAGGCGGTCCTCCAGTACTTCACAGGATATCTGCTCGAAACCGCCCTTGCGTTCGATAATATCTTTGTCATCGGGATGATCTTCACCTTCTTCGCGGTGCCGCGAGAGTATCAGCACCGCGTGCTGTTCTGGGGAATCATGGGCGCGATCGTCTTCCGCGGCATATTCATCTCGTTGGGAGCCGCGATCGTCAATGAGTTCACCTGGGTTCTCTTCATCTTTGCCGCTTTCCTGATCTTTACAGGCTGGAAGATGATCTTTGGCAGCGACCACGAGATGGACCTGCATCAAAACCCGGTGCTGAAGTTCCTCAAGAAGCGTTTGCGTGTCACGGATACGATCGAGAACCACAACTTCTTCGTAAGGCGGCCGGACCCCAAGGGGACGGGCCGGCTCGTCCTGTTTGCGACGCCGCTCTTCCTCACCCTGGTCATGGTCGAGGTCGTTGACGTGATCTTCGCGGTCGATTCCGTGCCGGCGATCTTTGCCGTCACCAAGGACCCCTTCATCGTCTACACGTCGAACATCTTCGCGATCCTCGGCCTGCGTTCGATGTATTTCATGCTGGCTGAGGCGGTCGCCCGCTTCAAATATCTGAAGTACGGTCTGTCGCTCGTGCTGGTCCTGATCGGGGTCAAGATCATCTGGAACTTCGGGCTCTACAAGGGCTGGAAGGACATGACCGGCGAGGCGCTGGTGCCCTATCTGGAACCGCAATGGTCCCTGCTGGCTACGCTGGCCCTCATCGGAGGCTCCATGCTGTACTCGTGGGTCAAGACGAAACAACCCACGGGCACGCCCCCTGACGCCTGACCTCTGGCCGCCCCGTCTCACCCGCAGCTCGGGGCGGCGCGCAGGACAGGCTTGACCTTCGGCAATCGCGCCGGGCGGCACGGGGCCGGTGGCCGGGCAGGATGTGCGCGGGCACGGGCACGAGACCGGGATCACAACCGGGTCAGGGCGTGAGCCGGCTGCAGACCGGCCGTCTCAAGGCGTCCCTGGCCCCGCGGACGACGGCCTCAGGCCAGGCTCGTGCCCAGCCATTCGAGCCAGTCTCCATAGGGGTCGCACCGCGCCAGAACCGTGGTTGTCCCGGTGGGCCAACGCGTCAGACACAGTTGGACCTCCCGGCGGTCCGATGTCCATCCAAAGCTGATGCGGACGAGGGGACGGTCCTCCGTCGCCCGGGCACCCGCGGCGGTGATCGTTTGCGCGATGTCTTCCCGCTCAGCGACGTGCAGATACTGCAGAACCATGCTGTGCACGATCGCCCGGCACGTGCCGCGTTTCTGGGGCTCGTCGAGACGGCGAGCCAGCCAGGTTCCCGCGTCGCCGCGGTCCACGCGAGGCGGGTGGATCATGGCGATCTGCAGCGCCTCTTCGAGACGTCGTGATCGCGCGGGCTGATCCGCCCAGGCAAAGGAGAGCAGGCGTTCCCGATCGTCGGGGTTTGAAGCGTTGAGCGGCTGGAGATCGACGCCACGCGCGGCTGCGATCGATACAGGCGACAGCGGCGGCGCGAGACCGCGCCATTGGGGCTCGATCCGCACGGCGGACGTCGGGTCCCCGGCCGACAGGGGCCCCAACCGGTAGGCATAGCGTGCGAGATTGAGGTTGAGGCCGCAACTCGACCCCAGTTCAAGCAGCTCAAACGGCATCGGCCGAAGGAGTGGCACTGCCATCAGGGCTGACATGATCGCCGCAGCGCGAGCGACCTCGTTCGTCTGGGTCGGCGTACGGATCCAGTGGGCGATGAAATCGTCCTGCTGCGCAAAGGCCCTAGCGACGGCCCCGTCGAAATCATTGTGCTCGCCGCCATAGAGCTCCGCCAGGCACTGCGGCGTCCCGCGCCGGGCGAGGGCATGGAGCGCTCCATTGACTCGCATGGCGAGAGCCGCAGCGGCCGGATCTCCCGGCCAGCCGAGGATCATGGCAGCGGTGACAGGCGCATGCTGAAGTTGACGATCCGCAGCTTCCAGAACCGAAGCGACGAAATTTGAGCCCATCGCGCGACAACGCCGCGCCTGTTTCAGAAACTCATGATCGTCAGATGCCGTCGCAAGATTGTTCATGAAACGACGATCCGCATAAGCACAAACTCCCCGAAAGTCTCAATCGAAACTCTTCGGATCTGACAACGACAGAAGTATCCGTGTGAGCCCGGAGCAGCGTAAGTGTTTCTACTTAACGCCGCTCGACAGTGAAACAACTAGCCGGATTCATTTAACGTCAGATGAACCGGCCATGCATGGTGATGTCTGCAAGATCGCGTTCGGCTCAGAAATGCCCATTACCGACCCCGTTAATGATCCATTCAGCAGAATGCCGCTAGTCGACGCATAGGAACGGGGGAAATTTCCTGACCTGTGGCGAGCCCCGCCGCTCTTGCAAGCCTTGGGGTTCGCCAGGTTCAGGGTGGTTTCCGACAGTATCCTGGCTCGGCGTCAACCAGAATCAGTGGACTAAAGCATCGTGATATCGGCCATGAGAATACCGCGAAAGCTTAGCCTGTCGTTTGTGCTGATCTGCGTATCGGCAGCGGTCATGATGGCGGTGTTTTTTGCCACCATTCTGATGATCCGCAGCTCGAACGAGAGCAACAATCTCAGCCGCTCGATCGAGGCGCAGGCCATGTCGCTCGAGACGGCCATTCTGCGGCAGAACAGCCAGTTCCGCGGCTTTCTCGTCACCGGGGACGAAACCTACCTCAAATCGTATGACGAGGGTCGCGAGGAGTATGACCAGGTCGCAGTGACCCTGAAAGCGCTCCTCGAGGATCCGGCCAAGCAGGCCTTGGTTGAGCAGTCCCGGGCCGCGACCCTCGCCTGGCGGCGCGACTGGGGCGATGCCATGATTGCGGCTGTCAGGGCCGGGCGCCGTGAAGAGGCCCAGCAGGCGGTGCGAGACGCCGGGACTGCGGTCCTCGTCAGTCGCGCTGTGCTTCCGCTGCGTGAACTCCGTGAGGGCGAGGCTGAGCTGACCGCCGCCAACGGCAAGCGTCAGGAAGCGGCCATCGTGACGGCCGTCGTCGCCCTGATCATCGGCGGCATTGCCCTGATTGCGATCGCCGTGACCCTTTCGATCCTTCTGAGTCGGACAATCGCGCGTCCCATTACCACCCTCACTGAGGCGATGGACCAGCTGGCGAAGGGCGACAACAACATCACAGTCGACTCCGAGCGCGCCGATGAGCTGGGTGACATGGCGCGCGCCGTTCTGGTGTTCCGTGATACGGCGCTGGCCAAGGCCGAGGCCGACGCCGCCAAGGCTCTGGCAGATCAGGCCAAGGCCGAGGCCGAGCGCGGCAAGGCTGAGGCCGACGAAGCCCAGCGTCATGTCGTGGAGGCTCTGGACACGGCCCTTGAGGCCCTTGCGGCCGGTGATCTGACCCACCTCATCAATACGCCGTTCGCGCCCGAGTACGAGCGCCTGCGCAAGTCGTTCAACGTTGCTGTTGAAGGGCTGGAGCAGAGCATTTCCGGTGTGGCGGCGTCCGCACAGAGCGTGCGTTCGAGCGCGACCCAGATCTATTCCGCCTCCGAGAATCTGTCGCGCCGCACCGAGCAGCAGGCCTCCAGCCTGCAGGAAACGACCTCGGCCACCAACCAGGTGACCCGGATGGTCGGAGAGACCGCCCGGAGCGCAACCAACGCCCAGGATGCCATCAGCGTCGCCAACAGCGATGCGGCGGACGGACGTGCAATCGTGGATGAGGCCATCTCGGCCATGGGGGCGATCGAGACCGGGTCGCAGGAGATCGCAGAGATCATCAATATGATCGACGCCATCGCCTTGCAGACCAACCTCCTGGCCCTGAACGCCGGGGTCGAGGCGGCCCGTGCCGGGGATTCCGGTCGAGGGTTTGCCGTCGTGGCCGGAGAGGTGCGTCAGCTTGCCAAGCGGACGGCGGACGCCGCCAAGGACATCAAGGTGCTGATCACGAAATCGTCCGAGGAAGTGAAATGCGGCGTCGACCGGGTCGGAGAGACCGGCCGGATGCTGGCGCGTGTCGTTGCCAAGATCAGCGACACCAACGCGCTGATCACCGAGATCGCCGAGGGAGCCCAGACGCAGGCGGACAATCTGAAACAGGTGAACGGTTCCGTCGCCAGCATGGACAATATGACCCAGCAGAACGCCGCCATGGCCGAGGAGGCCACGGCTGGCGCAGGTATGCTGGCGACCGAGGCCGACGAACTGGCCACGCTCGTGTCCCGTTTCCGGCTCAGGTCGACCCGGGAGGGGCGGGAACAGTCCGCCCAGGCGAGCTATTCGGCGGGCTCATCGGCGACCTCCGCCAAACCCAGACGCGCTGTGCCGCAGGTCTCGGGCAATCTGGCGCTCAGCATGCCCGAGGCTGAGGGCGAGTGGGACGAGTTCTAGGAGCCTGATCGGCATCAGTGGAATCAGGCTCCGGATCTGAGTGAGAGCGTGATTCACGCTTTCGGCGAGCCCACGACGTGGGACGATCTCAAGCGATCGCGCTCCAGGTGCCCGTTCGTCCGGGACACACGAGCGGCGGCGCACCGCAGGGTGCCGCAGTCAAGTTCTTGTCGATGTCGTGCATCTGAGTGCCTGATCCGGGTCCGGTGAGGCGGCGTCCAGTCTCGCTGGTCGGCCAGAGAGCACGCTGACGCAAGATCGTCCGGCATGCCATCCCCTTGGGCCAGCATCGATTGTCATCGCTCAAGACGACTCGATTCTGCGTGAGACGCTCTTGTTCGAATTCGGCTCGAGCTCCAGAATTTCTCTGGAACTCGAACCTGTCAGTAATCGATATTTCTGAACTGCCTGCCGACTGAATACATCGGCAGTAATGCAGGTTTTTGCTCTATCTGGCTACATCATTTCTTAACGGCAAAGCTCTAGATCCTGTTCCCACAAACGCTCAGATCGCCTCGCATCTGAGAGGACAGCGTCTCAGGAGATTCCGTGAATTACTTGCTCATTTCTGTCGCGGCGTTGCCGCTTCTGATGGCCGTCCCGGCGCATGCCCAGGCGCCGCAGGAACCTGCGCGCCTGACCGCATGGGAAGCCAGCCGGATCCGCGCAAATGACGACATGGTCGCCACGGGAGTTGCCCGCGCGCGGGACCGTCTCGACAGCGCCACGTCGACCAGCTCGATCAACACCAGCGAGATCGTCAAGATCAATGCGACCTCGCTGAGCGACCTGCTTCGCACGGTGCCGGGCATTCGCGCCGAGGCCGGGGGCGGTGACGGGAACGGCAACTATACAGTCCGGGGTCTGCCCCTGGTCGGCGGTGGCGCGAAATATCTGCAGCTGCAGGAAGACGGCCTGCCCGTGCTTCAGTTCGGCGACATCTTTTCGCTTACTCCGGACATCTTCCTGCGCGCCGACTTCAACGTTGGTCAGATCGAGTCGATCCGGGGCGGGTCCTCGTCGACCTTCGCCTCCAACGCGCCCGGTGGTGTGATCAACCTGATCTCCAACACCGGTGAGGTCGAAGGGGGTTCGGTCCAGTTCTCGACCGGCCTGAACTATGAAACCTATCGCGCCGATTTTTCTGCCGGCGGTCACCTGAGCGACACGCTGCGGTATCACGTCGGCGGCTTCTATCGTGAAGGCGAGGGCGTGCGTGACACCGGTTTCAACGGTAACGGCGGCGGCCAGATCAAGTTCAATGTTACCAAGGAGTTCGACGGCGGCTTCCTTCGTCTGGAAGGCAAGTGGCTGGATGACACCTACACGCAATACGCGATCGTCCCGCTCGCAGTTTCGGGGACGAACGACGATCCCGAGTACAGCAGCATCGCCAACTTCCCGGTCAGCACCAGCACGCTGCTGTCCAGTGCCTCCGTCACTCTGCCCTATCTGGACGGCGACAACCGGCTGACGAGCAGCCGGCCGCAGGACGGCACGCACGTGCAGGCGCGATCCATCGGGTTCCAGAGCCGGTTTAATCTGTTCGGCTGGACCATTGCGCAGCATATGCGCTACTCGGACCTCTCGGGCAGCATTCGCACCAACTTCCCGCTGGCGATCCTCCCGGCGGCTGCCGCTCCGGGTGCAGTCCCGGGCCGGCTCGTCTACGCCGCAGGGCCGCTGACCGGTCAAACCATCACCAACCCGGCTACACTGAACGGCAATGGTCTGGTGTCTTCCAATATCGTGACAAACCGCGATATCCAGAGCCTGAACAACTTCACCAGTGATATTCGCGCCAGCCGCGTGTGGAATGTGGCCGGCGGCGAACTGACCGGCACGTTCGGGATCTACAATGCCAAACAGGACATCGATTTCGATCGCTCGTACACGCCCTTCCTCTCGGACATTGTCGGCGGCGGCAATGTCGCGCCGATCGATATCGTCAATCTCAACGGCACGCTGAGGACCCAGGGGGGATTCAGCGCCTTCTCAGGCATCGGTGGTGCCAACTCGAGCCAGGAACACGAGGTCACCTACGACATCTTCGCGCCCTATGCCTCGCTGAACTATCGTCAGGGCAAGCTCTCGGTCGGCGGCTCGGTTCGCTTCGACACCGGCAAGGTTGAAGGCAACTTCTACAGCGGTCTGGCCACCGACGTCCGGGCCTTCGATGTCAACGGCGATGGCGTGATCTCGACCCTGGAACAGCGTTTCGCTGTAACCCCGCGCGCCGCCCCGGTCGACTACGACTATGACTATGTTTCTTACTCTGTCAGCGCCAACTACCGTCTTTCGCAATCCTTCTCGACCTTCGCGCGCTACAGCGTCGGTGGTCGGGCCGCCGCGGACAAGATTGTCGGAACGGTCGCGCTCAACCCGGTCGACGGAAGCCTGGTGAACGAGGACTCGTCCTATGATCCGGTCACCCAGGCGGAGGGTGGTTTCAAGTTCCGTTCGGGCGGCCTTTTCGCAAACCTGACCGGCTTCTGGGCCGAGGTTGACGAGACGAACACCCAGATTGTGCCCGATGCCACCGGCGCCACCACGATCCAGCTGGTCACGCGCAGCTACTCCGCCTACGGCGCGGAGTTTGAAGGCGGTATCCGCCGGGGTCCGTTCAGCCTGACCGCCGGCGCGACCGCGACCGAGGCCGAAATCCTCGAGGCGGAGAATGCTGCCCTGGTCGGCGGTATTCCGCGCCGTCAGCCCAAGCTGATCTACCAGCTGATCCCGCAGTACGACACCGACCTGTTCACCCTCGGGGCCAGTATCGTCGGGACCACCAGCAGCTACACCCAGGACACGAACCGGCTGAGAATGCCCGGCTACACCACGGTGAACGCCTTCCTGCAGGTCCGTCCGGTCGATCGGGTTGTCGTTTCCGTCAACGCCAACAACCTGTTTGATGACCTGGCAATCACGGAAGTCTCGGCCGCTACAATGCCGGCCAACGGCTACCTGTTCGCCCAGACGCTGCCCGGTCGCAACATCAGTGCAGCGGTCCGGTTCTACTTCTGAACGAAGCCCTCCAATCCGGACCGGAAGTCGGGCGTGTTCCGATCTGACCTTGCCCTCAAGGTCGGATCGGTTCCCGCCGAACCGGTTGCCTTCCAGCTGCCGGGCCCCAGGGCCCGGCAGCTTTTTTCTGATCCGGGATCGATCGGGGCGGATCGGTTGGTCACCCTGGCGGTTCCGTTTCCTTCGGCCGGCAAAAGGCAAAAGCCTTCCGTGCCCCGGGCGGTTGGGCGTCTGGCGATCAGCCACGCAGACGCTGAAGGCGACCGGGACGGGGCCCGGAGCCCGCGCGCGGGATGGGGCGCACTTTTGAAGCCCGCATGGGGCTTCACCCCGATCCTGGCCCGGACCCGAGGCCCTTGTCTTTCAGTCGAGGGGGGGGGGCGCACATCGACCGGGCTTCAGCCGACGAGGAATGGGGCATGGGTCTTCTGCGTGCCATGACGACATTGGCGTGCAGAAGACAGGCAGCAGGCAGTACGGCCCCCGCCGTCAGCCGATTGCTATCCCCGACGTTGACAAGGTGTCGCAACTTGAGGTCACCGGAGGCCCGTGGATCGGATCACTCCGGAACCGGTGTATTCCAGCTATAGCGGGACTTCTGCTGAACATGAGAACCATTCTCTGAAAGATATGGCGACAGTAACGGGTGTTTCTGAGTTGTCTGGTTCAGACGGTCTTAACCTCGTCAGACTATCTGCTGCATCAAGCCAAGTTCAGCTCAGAATGAGTCTGAAGAAGCGTCGTTGCTGGAGCTCTCGTGAAATACCTGTACCTGTCCGCTGCTATCGCCCCGCTTCTGTTTTCCGCCCCGGCTTTCGCCCAGGCGGCACAGGAAGCGGAGAGGCCCACGGCCTGGGAGGCGAGCCGCACCCGCGCCAATGACGATATGGTCGTGACGGGCGTGGCCCGCGCCCGGGATCGTCTGGACAGCGCGACCTCGACCAGCTCGATCTCCGACGTCGAGATCATCAAGATCGGCGAATCCTCGATTGCCGGCATCTTCCGCACCATCCCGGGCATCCGGGCCGAAGCCGCCTACGGCGAAGCCAACGGCAACTACACCATCCGGGGTCTGCCGATGGTGGGAAGCGGCGCGAAATATCTCCAGTTCCAGGAGAACGGCCTGCCGGTCCTGGAGTTCGGCGACATCCTGGCGTTCACGCCGGACTATTTCATGCGTTACGATTTCAACGTCGCCCAGATCGAGTCGATCCGCGGCGGTTCCGCCTCGACCTTCGCGTCAAACGCGCCGGGTGGGGTGATCAATCTGATCTCCCACACGGGTGAGGTCGAGGGCGGTTCGGTCCAGGTCTCGACCGGCCTCGACCACGACACCTATCGCACCGATTTCAGCTACGGCGGCCACCTGTCGGATACGCTGCGCTTCCACGTTGGCGGCTTCTACCGCGAGGGCGAAGGCGTCCGGGATGCCGGCTTCGATGGCAACCGGGGTGGCCAGTTCAAGGCCAACATCACCAAGGAGTTCGAGGGCGGCTTCCTGCGTCTCGAAGCCAAGCTGCTGGATGACCGTGTCATCGGCTATGCACCGGCACCGATGCTCGTCACCGGCAGCAACGACGATCCCAGCTATTCGGATGTGCCAAACTACTCGATCACCAGCGACACACTGACCACGGCCAATCTCGCGGCGTTCCCGTATCTGAACGGTGACGGCGAACTGGCACGTGCGAACCCGGACACGGGCAACCACGCGGAGGTCAAGTCCATCGGCCTTCAGGCCCGGTTCAATCTCGCAGGCTGGACCATCTCCGAGAACATGCGCTTCGCGGACCAGTCGGGCAGCCAGGTTCTGAACTATCCGTTGGCGATCGCCCCGGCCGGGGTGCTGCCGCTGGCCTTCGGCGCCCGGCCGGGGACCCTGGCCTATGCCTCGGGGCCCCAGCAGGGCCGGCCGATCACCAACCCGGCCGCGCTGAACGGCAATGGCCTGATCGCCTTCTCGACCCTGGTCAACACCCAGGTCCACAGCCTGAACAACTTCACCAATGATATCCGCGCCAGCCGCGTCTGGGACATCGGAGGCGGCGAGCTGACGACAACGGTCGGCGTGTACAACTCCGAACAGGATGTGCAGTTTGATCGCCAGTACATCCCCTTCTTCCAGGACGTCGTCGGCGGCGGGAACTCGGCCCAGGTGGACATCATCAACGCCAACGGCACGGCCCGCACCCAGGACGGCATCTACAACTTCTTCGGGCCGACGGCGAACCCCGGTTCGAACGTGCGCTATGATGTCGGCTACAGCGTCATGGCCCCCTACGGCTCGCTGAACTACCGGATCGGCAAGCTGGCGGTCGGTGCCTCGGTGCGCTTCGATAGCGGCAACGTCAGCGGCTTCACCACTGCCAATGGCCCCACCAACGTTCGGGCCATCGACGTCGACAATGACGGGGTTCTGTCCGAGGCCGAGCGGACCTTCGCCTTCCCTGCGGCTGCAAATGCGATCCCGGTCGACTACGACTACGACTACACCTCCTATTCGGTCAGCGCCAACTACCGGATCTCTCAGGAGTTCTCGACCTTTGCCCGCTACAGCACCGGCGGTCGCGCGGCGGGCGAGAAGATCCTCCGCACGGCGGCGATCAATCCCGCCAACGGTAGCCTCGCCCTGCAGGACACCGCCTATGACCCGGTCGACCAGGCCGAGATCGGCTTCAAGTTCCGCAAGGATGGCCTGTTCGCCAACCTGACCGGCTTCTGGGCCGAGGTGAGCGAGACCAACCAGCAAATCCGGCCCGGGGCCGGTGGTCAGACCGAACTGGTCCTGGTGACCCAGGGCTACGAGGCCATGGGTGCCGAGCTGGAGGCCGGCATCCGCCGGGGCGGGTTCAGTCTCACGGGCGGCGCGACGGTGACCAGTGCCGAGATCACCGAGGCTGCGGACCGCTCCCTGATCGGCAATACGCCGCGCCGGCAGGCCGACATGATCTTCCAGCTGGTGCCCCAGTATGAAACCGACTTCTTCACGGTCGGGGCCAGTCTGGTCGGGACGACGGAGAGCTTCAGCCAGGACCAGAACCAGCTGACCATCCCGGGCTATACGACCGTGAACGCCTTCGTACAGGTTCGCCCGATCGAACGGGTTGTGCTGTCGCTGACCGCCAGCAACCTGTTTGACGAACTCGCGATCACGGACGTGGGCTCGGTATCGTTGCCCGCCAATGGCGTGACCCTCGTCCAGGCCCTGCCGGGTCGCACGGTCAATGCCAGCGTCCGCTTCTACTTCTGATCCCGAACACGTCTGATTGTCGGCGGTGGGCCCACCTCGTGGGCCCACCGGTGGCATGTCTGCGCATACACTGTGACTGATGCGGGTGGCGCGGTCGGGATGCCCACTGCGGTGACCCCTGCCTCTCCACGCCGCAACCTTGACCGGCAGGGGTTGGTCCCGCGGCTTCGGGGCCTCGGAGCCTCCACCGGCCATGCTGCGGGGCAGGGGGGCGGATCAAGGCTGAGCGGATGGGACTGGCTCGGGCCCGGTCCGAGCCGATGGTGCCGCGCCGGGCCGTCTTGCCGGAGCAGGGTCCGTGGCCGGTTGCCGGGATAGCGACCGTCCCTCGACGCGCCCGGCCGGTTCCGGAAATCTCACGGCGAGCGGGGCTATCCCCACCGGGCAAGACCGGGCGGCGGGTCTTGAGTTCAGAGGGGTGTGCCCGGAGGCGCGGTGACCGGGGGAGGGCGACACGCCCGGCGTCCTGCTGCCCGTCGCCGCTGTTCTGACCCTCTGACCATTGTTCACAGGCTCCAGGGCTATGTGCGGGCAATGCGATATCGAGATCGATCCGGGCGCGGTGCCCCGGCTGATCCTGATCCATGATGGCCTGCTCCATGCCGGGCCCGGCTTCGATCCCGGCCTGTTCCTGACCCACCCGTACGGTATCAGGCGCGGCCGGCCGGGCCACAGGTCCGGGACCGGCATGCACCTGCAGCGGACCAGCGTCGTCCAGAACGTCCATTTCGATACGTCCGGTGCCGGGGTCACGGGGAAGCGGGTCGACCGGGGCCTGGACGTCTCGGGCGATAGCCGGAACGTCCGCAGCGGCTTCATGATGCTGCGGCCGGCGATCGAGGCGGCCGGGGAGGGCGAGGCCCCGTTCCGGAACGCCAGGGCCCGGGCCCTGTGACCGGCCGGCACGGCGCGCCGATCGGGACAACGTGTGTGTCCCGGCAGGATCCGTCAGGGCGGTACCCCCGGTGGGGAGGCACAGAGGTCCGTTCGGACATCCGCCATCCCTGGGCCAAAGGTACCGGCGTGACGGTTGGTCCCCGGGTACGGCCACACCGGGGCGACCGGATGGCCCGCCGGGTCCTCGAACCCGGCGTGTCCCCGGGAGACCCGACCCCGCCTGGCCGATTGCCCCGACACGCCACGCCGGTCTCGACGCTGCCGTCTGTCCGGGGCGGGGCCGGGTGAGCCGCAATCCCCGGCCTCGACAGTCCGCAGGCACGCCCGACGGCCGGAGCCCGCACTTTTTTGGAGTTAACGTGAAATGGTCGCTTGACGCATCCGCGGCCGGGGCCTAAATCCCCGCCTCCGCCGGACACCGGCGTTAAACAGTGTCTTCCGGGTTTCCCGGAGATGGTCTTTGAAATCGTTGATTTGGAAAGAGAAACGCAGGCGGCGGTGTTCTGGCGATGACCGATTGGTCATACGACGA
>JAIEQA010000044.1 GCA_019748095.1 Caulobacteraceae bacterium
AGGCCTGGAAGGGCATCATCAAGATCGGCCGCACCCACACCCAGGACGCCACCCCCCTGACGCTCGGTCAGGAGTTCAGCGGCTATGTCCAGCAGGTCACCAAGGGCATCGAGCGGATCGAATCGACCCTGCCCGACCTGATGCAGCTGGCCCAGGGCGGCACCGCCGTGGGCACCGGGCTGAATGCGCCGGTCGGGTTTGCGGAGGGCGTGGCGGACCGGATCGCCGCCATCACCGGGCTGAAGTTCACCACCGCGCCCAACAAGTTCGAGGCCCTGGCCGCCCATGACGCCATGGTGTTCAGCCACGGGGCCATCAACACCGTCGCCGCCTCGCTGTTCAAGATCGCCAACGACATCCGCTTCCTGGGCTCCGGTCCCCGTTCGGGTCTGGGCGAACTGGCCCTGCCGGAGAATGAGCCGGGGTCGTCGATCATGCCGGGCAAGGTCAATCCGACCCAGTGCGAGGCCCTGACCCAGGTCTGTGTGCAGGTGTTCGGCAACCACGCGGCCATCACCTTCGCCGGGTCGCAGGGCCATTTCGAGCTGAACGTGTTCAACCCGGTGATGGCCTACAACTTCCTGCAGTCGGTCCGGCTGATGGCCGATGCGGCGGTCAGTTTCACCGAGAACTGCGTGGTGGGAATCGAGCCCCGGATCGACAACATCGAACGCGGCCTGAACAACTCCCTGATGCTGGTCACCGCCCTGAACGGCAAGCTGGGCTATGACGCCTGCGCGAAGATCGCCAAGACCGCGCACAAGAATGGCACCACCCTGCGGGAAGAGGCGGTCGGTGGCGGCTATCTGACCGACGCCGAGTTCGACGAGGCGGTGCGGCCCGAGAAGATGATCTCGCCGGGGTGAGTTTGGCGACGCTCGCCTGCTCCCCGTCCGCGTCTGGACACGGCCAGGCTTGCGCCCTAGCCTAAGTTCGGGGGCGTTTGGGGTTATCCGACTATCATGAACGTTCTGAAGATCGCGGCAGGCACGGGCCTGATCGTGGCGCTCGCGCTTGCCCTGCTGGTTGCTGGCAACGCCTGCGCGCTGCCCCAGGGGCTTGCCCTGACTCCGCCGGCCCCGACGGCCGTGGGCAAGGCGGCTTTCGTCCTCCCCGCCTATACGAACGCGTCCCTCAAAACGCTGCGCGTCTGGACCTATCGGCCGGCGGCCTGGACGCCCGGCGATCCCGTCGTCTTCGTCATGCACGGCATGGGTCGCAACGCAGAGGAATACCTCGACGCCTGGGTGGGGGCCGCCGAACAGCGGCAGTTCCTGCTGGTCGCGCCGGAGTTCGACAACCCCCTCTCGCGCTACGTCACCCGTGACTACCAGGAGGGCAATGTCAGGGCGGTCGACGGGACCCTGACCCCCGAGGAAGAGTGGGCGTTCACCGTGATCGAGAACATCTTCGATCGGCTGCAGGCCGACAATGGCTGGACGATCCCCGCCTACGACATCTTCGGGCACTCGGCCGGCAGCCAGTTTGTCCAGCGCATGGTGATGCTCAAGCCGGACGCGCGGATCCGCCGCGCGGTGGCGGCCAATGCCGGCACCTACACCTTCCCCGACCCGCAGACCGCCTATCCCTTCGGTCTTGCCGGCGTGCCGCATGATCTTCCGGCCGCCTATGGCGTGGACCTGACCTTGCTGCTCGGGGAGCTTGACAACTCCGCCAGCCAGGGGCGGCTGGACCAGTCCCCGCCCGCCATGGCTCAGGGCCCGCATCGCCTCGGGCGGGGGCAGGCCCTGTTCCGCGCAGCGCAGGCCGACGCAGACTCGCGCAACGTCGCCCTCCGCTGGAAGGTCCAGACGGTGCCGGGCGTCGGTCACGACTTCGAGGCCATGTCCGCGGCGGCCGCCGGACTGTTCTGAGGGTGGCATCAGGCCTGACCGTGTCCCCTGCGGGGGACACGGTACACTACACGGTCACGCGAAACTTCCTGAACCGGCGCGAGAGGCTGCTGGACCTGCTGCTGAAGCCGGACTGGAACGCCTCAGGGCTTGTCGCGGATGGTCGCCCCGACCGGCATGAGGGCCAGTTTGGCCAGCTCGAGATCCTTCAGGGCGAAGGGGATGCCGATGATGGTGATGGCCTCGGCGACGGCGATGAGGATGTGGGACAGGGCGATGTACCAGCCGGCGAAGACGAACCAGATGACGTTCAGGCCGATGCCGAAACAGCCGACGTCCCTGCCCCCGGTCTCACCGGCCCAGACCACCTCGCGGCCGAACGGCCAGAAGGAGTAGCTGGCGATCCGCCAGGCGGCGAAGCTCCAGGGCAGTCCGACGACAGTGATCGCCAGGATCGCCCCGCCCAGCAGCCACAGCAGGCCGCTGATCCAGCCGCCGAAGATGAACCACAGGATATTCAGGATCAGTCGGATCACGTGGCAGCCTCCCCGGCGATGATCGCCAGTCCCTCCAGATAGCTGAACGGCGCGCAGAGATCAGGGCGATCGCCATGAATTCGCGGTAACCCCCGTGGATCGGCGGCGGGGGGTGGCCCGCATGGAAAAAAGCGCTGAAGTGTGGGACGGTTCGCCACCCTGACCTGAGCGGCGCGCGAGACATCATGGCCGAGATCGTCAATCTGAACCGGGCCCGAAAAGCCCGCGATCGCGAGACCGCAAAGGCTGATGCGGCGGCCAACCGCGTCACGCACGGCCTCAGCCGGGCCCAGCGTGAGGCGGCACGGGCCGAACGGCAACGGCTGGAGCGGCTTCTGGACCAGAGCCGGCGGGAGGACTGAGCGTGGCCGCGACCTTCACCCCGAAGACGTCGGATCAGACCCGGTACGGCCTGATCGGCCTGCTCGCCATCCGCCGGGCCCGCGCCCTGCGGGAGCAACAGAAACAGGCCGCGACCGGGCAGAAGCCCGGTACGGACGGGAAAACCCCGAAAAAGCGCGGCTGGTGGCGCTAGTCCAGCTTGGGGGCCCGGCTGAGCAGCACCTGGCCGGCCAGCACGAGGGCCAGACCGGCCGCCGCGGACCAGCCGAAGCGGGCATCCTCGAACAGGACCGACACCACCATGGCGATCGGCGGGGTCAGGGCCGAGATGTAGCTGGCGAGCGCATAGCCCCGGGCCCGGGCCACGGCGAAATAGACGACGAAGGCCACCACCGACCCCAGCACCGCCAGGTAGACCAGCGAGATCAGATAGCCGGGCGAGGGATCGATCGTGAACCGGGCCCCGGTGGCGAGACCGTACAGGGCCAGCATGGTGGTGCCATAGCCCATGGCCCAGGCGGTCTGGGGCAGGATGGCCGAGCCCTGCTGCTGGCCGCGCCATGAAAAATAGTTGCCGACCGCCGAGCTGAGCACGGCCAGAAACGCCAGACCGATGCCGGTCAGGGCGCGGGCGTCGAACCCGGTGCCGAGGGCCTCACCGCCCGACAGGACCGCGACCCCAAGGATGCCGAGGCCGGCCCCGATCCAGGCCGCGCGCGAGGCCTTCTGTCCCACCACCAGCCGGAACAGCACCAGATTGAGGAAGGCCAGGGCGGCGAACACCACCGCGACGATGGCCGAGGTGACATGGGACTCGGCCGCATAGGTGAAGGAGTAGCTGACGGCGAATACGAAGGCCCCCTGCCCCACGGCCGCCAGATGCTGGCCGCGGGTCAGGCGCAGCGATCGGCGCGTCAGGGCGCAGCCGACGAAGATCACGATGGCGGCCAGGCCGAACCGCCAGGTCAGGGACGCGACCGCATCCACCGTACCCAACTGCCAGGTGATGGCATACCAGGTCGTGCCCCAGATGATGGCGCACAGGGCAACGCCGGCGACGGCCAGCACATCGGCAGAGGGCCGGCGCAGTCGGGACAGGATCAAGGCGGACTCACGGAACCGGAGGCGGGAGGAGCCCCCTGATGATCCCCGGGCGGGTGGGTTGCAAGCGCGATCGGGGCCCGGGGCGACCGCCGTCGCCGGGCCTTACCCCCGCAACTTCAGGGCCAGACGCTCGGCTTCGGGCACGGCGGCGTAGACCGTGGGGGGCCGGATCCGCAGTCGGGCCCGGGCCGTCTCCAGTGGCTCGGCGAACAGGGCCTCATAGTCCAGCCCCGGCAGCCATCGGGCATGACGACCGTTGCGCCAGGCCTGAAACGCTGCCCTCCGCGCCGGAATGGAGCGGGCCTCGCGCTGGATCTCGCGCGCGGCACCCCAGCCGATGAAGCCGAAGCCCAGGTTGTGGGTCTGGCCATAGGAGAAGCTGACCACGCAGGCCTCCCCCAGGGCGTCGGTGCCGTAGCCGGTCAGGACGTGCCAGATGTCGTGAACGTCGCGCAGCCGGCGCGAGTACCAGGCCAGGGGATGGAGCGCATCGATCTCGGGAGCCACTTCCCGGGCCGTCTCGGCCAGACCGTCGGCGGTAAAGCCGCGCGCCTCGCGAAAGCCGCGATAGGCCGCCCCGACCGTGCCGGGGGCGAAGCGGGCCAGCCAGGCCGGATCGTCCAGACGGTGGGCCAGTTCATCGCGCAGAAAGGCCTGTCGCCCGCCCTCGACCGTCCCCAGCATCCGGCCATAGCCCCGGCTGGCCGACCGACCGGTCAGGGCCTCCATGATCCGGAACACCTGGGCGGTGTCCTCCTTGTCGCGGATCAGCTTGCGGAAGGCGCGGAAGGCCGTCAGGGGTTGAAGCTTGCGCGGCCGCAGGATCTGGACGTCGTTGCGGCCGACGGTCGTTTCCATCGTCATTGAAACCATCCTCGCTCAGATGGGGTATCCTATCGCAACGGACCCGGCCACGCCATGCCCGGGGAGGGAGTTCCCATGCTGAAGAAACGCTCCGTCGTCCTCGCCGGCCATGCCACCTCCGTGGCGCTGGAACCTGAGTTCTGGGCTGTTCTGGACCGGGTCGCGGCGGCGCGCGGGCTCAGTCAGGCCGGGCTGCTGGCGGCGATCGATGCTGGTCGGGGTCGGCGTCCCCTGGCCTCGGCCTGCCGGCTGCTGGCGCTGGAGACCGCGGCGTCAGAAAGGATCACTGGCGAACAGTGATCCCCGGGCGCAGGATTACCTTCGGACCCTCAGGACAGCGCCATGGCCATCGACCGCACCCTTCTTCCTGCCGCCCTCTTTGGCGGGCTTGTCGCCGTCGGGCTGATCGGGGCCGGTCTGGCCATCGGCGGCGGGGTCATCAATGCCCAGACCGGCAACCGGCAGGTCACGGTTCGGGGTCTGGCCGAGCGTAATGTCACGGCGGACCTCGCCATCCTGCCGCTGCGATTCACGGTCGCGGGCGAGGACCTGCCGACGGTGCAGGCGCGCATCGACGGCGACCTGGCCAATGTCCGCACCTTCCTGCGTGAACAGGGTTATGGCGACGACATCGTGACCGTCGGCCGGCTGGAGGTCACCGACACCCAGTCCCAGAGCTATGCGCCGTCCCCGGGCACGCCCCGCTATATCGTTGCCCAGACCGTCACAGTCCGCACCAATGAGGTGGCGCGTGTGGCACAGACCGAGCGGGCGCTGAATGATCTGGTGCGTCAGGGCGTGCTGCTGGACTTCACCGCCCCGACCTATGTGTTCACCAAATTGAACGACGTGAGGCCCGGCATGATCGCCGAGGCCACGGCCTCGGCCCGGTCCGGGGCGGAACAGTTCGCCAAGGACGCCGGGGCGCCACTCGGCCCCATCCGTCAGGCCACCCAGGGCTCGTTCGAGATCCTCGCGCGCGAGGATGTGGACACGGAATCGACGTCGCTGGACAAGCGGGTCAGGGTTGTTGCGACCGTGACCTACCAGCTCAGATGAGGCTTGCCTTCCCGTCGGCCTCACCGACGGGAAGGCAGAGTTTGATCAGTTCGAGGGGCTCGGGCTCGGCAGGGTCGGAGGCTCGACGGGCGGCAGGGTCGGGGCATTCATCTCCGGCAGTTTGACGTCCACGTTCACCTCTTTCGTTTCGGGGGCCATGCCGCCACCCGCAAACACGAACCAGGCGACGATCGCGAGCAGGACGACGATCCCGCCGACAATGAAGGCCAGGCCCGTGTTGTTGCCGCCGCCGTTGTTGCCGCCGCTATTGTTTGAATTGTCGACCATGTCTTGGTTCCTTCCGGGGCTGCACCCCTGCGGCGACCAAACGACAGCCCCGCTTGCCGGTTCCGACGCAAGCCGATCAGGGACTGACTTTAGGGTCTGTGCTCATTATGTTCCGGGTCACCGCCTTTCAGACGAGCGCCTGATTCCTTGACCGACGCCCTGCCCGCCCCCCGCATCTCCGACCTCGCCCGCGCACGCGGGCCAGGCGGACTGACGCATGAGACGCCGGACTATCTGACGGGCCTGAACCCCGAGCAGCAAGCGGCGGTCGAGACGACCGAGGGGCCGGTGCTGGTGCTGGCGGGGGCCGGGACCGGCAAGACCCGGGTCCTGACCACGCGGCTGGCGCACATCCTGGCGACAGGCCGGGCGAAGCCGTGGGAACTGCTGGTCGTCACCTTCACCAACAAGGCCGCGCGCGAGATGCGCGAACGGATCACCCACCTGATCGGACCGTCGGCCGAAGGGCTGCGCTGGCTGGGCACCTTCCACAGCGTGGCGGCCTCGATCCTGCGCCGGCATGCCGAGCTGGTCGGGCTGAAGTCGACCTTCACCATCCTCGACACCGACGATCAGGAGCGGCTGCTGAAACAGCTGCTGGAAGCCGCGAACATCGACACCAAGCGGTGGACGCCGAAGTCGCTTTCGGGCCTGATTGATCACTGGAAGAACCGGGGCTGGACGCCCGAGAAGCTGCCGCCCGGCGAGGATTTCGCCAACGGCAAGGGTCAGGCCCTGTACGCCGCCTATCAGTCCCGGCTGGCGACGCTGAACGCCTGCGACTTCGGCGACCTTCTGCTGCACAACCTGACGATCCTGTCGAAACATGCCGATATCGCGGAGGAATACCGGCGGCGGTTTCGCTACATCCTGGTCGACGAGTATCAGGACACCAATGTCGCCCAGTATCTGTGGCTGCGGCTGCTGACCTCTTCGACCGGGAACGTCTGCTGCGTCGGCGACGACGACCAGTCGATCTATGGATGGCGCGGGGCAGAAGTCGACAATATCCTGCGGTTTGAAAAGGATTTTCCGGGCGCAAAGATCGTCAAGCTGGAGCGCAACTACCGTTCGACCAGCCATATCCTCGGGGCCGCGTCGGGCCTGATCGCGGCCAACCGCGACCGGCTGGGCAAGACCCTGTGGACCGAGGACCAGACCGGCGACAAGGTCCGGGTGCGCGGCGTCTGGGACGGCGAGGCCGAGAGCCGGCTGATCGCCGACGAGATCGAGACGGCGAAGCGCGACGGCATGAAATACAAGGATATGGCCGTCCTTGTTCGTGCGTCGTTTCAGATGCGGGCCTTCGAGGAGCGGTTCGTCCTGCTGGCCATCCCCTATACGGTCATCGGGGGGCCGCGCTTCTTCGAACGGGCCGAGATCCGCGACGCCCATGCCTATCTGCGCCTGATCCAGTCCGAGGACGACGATCTGGCCTTCGAGCGGATCGTCAATACGCCCAAGCGCGGCGTCGGTGACACCAGTGTGCAGAAGATCCTGCAGATCGCGCGGCATCGCGGCGTGTCGGCCATGACCGCCGTGCGCGAGCTGATCGTCTCGGACGAGCTGCAGGCCCGGACCCGCACGGCCCTGTCGACCTTCGTGCGCGACCTCGACCGCTGGCGGGCACTGGCCGCCGACACCCGCCACTGGCTGCTGACCGAGACGGTGCTGGAAGAGAGCGGCTATGTCGACATGCACAAGGCCGACCGCGCGACCGGCCCGGCCCGGCTCGACAACCTGAAGGAACTGACCCAGGCGATGCAGTCGTTCGAGACGCTGGGGGCCTATCTGGAGCATGTCTCGCTGGTGATGGACCTCGACCGGGGGCCGTCGTCGGACGCGGTCCAGATCATGACCCTGCACGGGGCCAAGGGGCTGGAGTTCCCGCTGGTCTTCCTGCCCGGCTGGGAGGAAGGCGTCTTCCCCAGCCAGCGCAGCATCGACGAGAAGGGCGAGAAGGGCCTCGAGGAGGAACGGCGTCTCGCCTATGTCGGCGTGACCCGGGCCAAACAGGATGCGCGGATCTCGTTTGCCGCCAACCGTCTGGTCTATGGCCGCTGGACCAGCCAGCTGCCGAGCCGCTTCGTCGACGAACTGCCCATCGCCCATGTCGAGGCCCAGAGCGACACCGGCTACTACGGGGCCTCGACCGGGATGAAGGAGGCCAAGAGCCGCTGGGACGACGCCCCGTCGTTCGGGGCCGGCTACACCTCCCCCGGCTGGCAACGCGCGAAAGCCTTCACGGCCGGCCAGACCCCGGGGGCCCGCCCGGCCCGCAAGGCGATCATCGAG
The DNA here is from genome assembly GCA_019748095.1 of Caulobacteraceae bacterium. GTDB lineage: Bacteria > Pseudomonadota > Alphaproteobacteria > Caulobacterales > Caulobacteraceae > Brevundimonas. The sequence goes on from JAIEQA010000044.1 coordinate 8,342, forward strand.
GGCGAAGGCCGGCTGATCGCCACCGCCGACCCGAAATCCGGCGGCGGCTTCGCCAAGGGCGACCGCGTCTTCCACCAGAAATTCGGTTACGGCGCAGTGCGGGTGATCGAGGGGAACAAGCTGACGGTGGAGTTCGAGAAGGCGGGCGAGAAGAAGGTCATCGACACCTTCGTGGAGAAGGGTTGACGGGGTTCCCAAAACGGCAGAATGTGAAAGAACGAAACACGAACGGACTTTCTCATTCGGGTCATCGCGCTCGCTATCAAGGCGGCCGGAAGAGTTTGGAGCGATATAGATGGTCGATCTGAAAGTCGTCGTCGACGAATACACGCTCAACAAGATCAGAGCCAAAGCCCAAGCCCTGGGTGTCTCGCCGGACGCGTTCGCGAGTTTGGTTGTCCAACAAGCAATCGCGCAGTGGGACAGGCCAGCGGATGGCTTCCAGGAGCCCGAGGCCTCTGCCTATGACCCGGACGAACCCGTCTACGAACTCGAGGACGTGCTGACCGAGTTCAGCGCCGAGCTTGAGCGCAGGCTCGCGCTCAAGGCGTGAGAGTCGTCTTCCGGAGAGCCGCGCGCAACGATCTCTGGAGACTGATTGACTGGCTGGAGCAGCAGTCTCCCGCAGCGGCCCGACGCGCCGATCTTGAGATCAGGGACGGTCTGCGAAGCCTCTGCGAACACCCGCACAGCGGGAGGGCGGTCGACGTTCGCTGGCGTGAGAAACCGATCCGGTTCGGCGCTCATGGATTTGTCGTCCGCTACCTGATCGCGACAGACAGAATCGAGGTCGTCCGCGTCTTTCACTCAGCGCAGGATCGAACCGGGCGGGATTGATCAGGCGACGATCAAGGCGAACAGACCACCGGCCCTGCGCCAATCGGGCGGACACCTCCCACCCCGCGCTGGATTGTCCGACCTTTCCGGGTGAAGCTCCCGCACGATATCGCGCCGGAGCCCGCCATGACGCCCCTGACCCGCCGAACCGCCCTGGTCCTGTCCACGGCGGCCGCCCTGTCTCCGGCCCTCCCCGTCCTCGCCGGGGCACCGCGGCCCGGCTTCGTCGCCCGGGAGGGCATGGCCCTGACGCTGGACGGGCGGCCGTACCGGTTCGCCGGGTTCAACGCCTGGTATCTGGCCTGGCTGGGGGCCGAGGCGGACTTCGGTGATCGCGACCGGCTGGCGCGCGAGCTGGACCGGCTGCAGGCCGACGGGATCACCAATCTGCGTCTCGCCGCCTCGGCCGAACATTCACCGCTGAGGAACTCGGTCCGCCCCGCCTTCCGCGACGCCTCCGGCGACTGGAACGAGACCCTGCTGGTCGGCCTCGACCATGCCATGGCGGAGATCGGTCGGCGGGGAATGAAGGCGGTCCTGTACCTCACCAATTTCTGGGAGTGGTCGGGCGGGATGATGACCTATCTGTCCTGGGTCAATGGCGGACGCTATCTGGACATGAACGATCCGGCCCATCCGTGGCCGGCCTTTCCCGACTTCATCGCCGACTTCTACCGCAGCCCGGAGGCGGTGGGCCTGTATCACGACTGGGTCCGGGCCATGGTCTCGCGCGTCAACACCGTGACCGGGATCGCCTATGCCGACGACCCGGCCGTGATGGCGTGGCAACTGGCCAATGAGCCGAGGCCGGCGGGGGGCGAGGCCGCCGCGCTGGCGGTCCTGCCGGACTTCATGGCCTGGGTGAACGGCACCGCGCGGCTGATCAAGACGCTGGACCCCAACCACCTCGTTTCCACCGGGGCGGAGGGACTGAAGGGCGCGGTCGAACGGCCGGATCTGGTGCTGGACAGCCATCGTTCGCCCGACATCGACTATCTGACCGCCCACATCTGGCCGGGCAACTGGAGCTGGCTGAGCCTCGACGACATGGCCGGCACCGACGCCGGGGCCCGCCGCCAGACGGCCGACTACATCGCCCGCCACATCGGCTTCGCCCGCACCCTGAACAAGCCGCTCGTGGTCGAGGAGTTCGGCTATCCGCGCGACGGCAACCGCTACGACCCGGCGACGCCGACCACCCTGCGCGACCGCTTCTATAGCGAGGTCCATGCGGCCGTGCTCGCCGACGCCCGGGCCGGCGGGCCGCTGGTCGGGTCCAACATCTGGGCGTGGAACGGCGAGGGCCGGGCCCGCCATCCGGACTTCCGCGCCCGGACCGGCGAATACGCGTGGGTCGGGGATCCGCCGCACGAACCCCAGGGCTGGTACGGGGTCTTCGACAGCGACCGGTCAACCCGGGACATGATCCGCGCCCATGCCCGGGCCCTCGCCACCCTCTGATCGGCCCCACACCCTTCCTTAACGGGGTCTTGCCAACGTTCGGCTGTGCGCCCCGTCCCTGCCCTGACCGAGTCGGCCGATCCCGCACTGCCCCTGTGGGAGCAGGCGGCGGCGATGTTTGTGGTGGTCATGCTGACCCAGGCCCTGATCGGCCCGGTGTTTGCCCCCACGCAGGAGGAGACGCCGATCCTGCGACTGGTCTGGCTGCCGGTCTATGCCGTCATCGCCGGCCTGATCGCGCTGCGGCCCGGTGCCATGGTGCGGGCGTGGCCGGCGTGGCTGATCCTGGGTCTGCTGGTGCTGCACGCCTTCGCCTCCAAATGGTGGTCAATCGATCCGGCCGTGACCCAGAGGCGGGTGATCGCCATGGCCCTGTCCAGCGCCTTCGCCATCTATCTGGGGACGGTCTTCACCGGCCGTCATCTGCCGCGGCTGCTGATGCTGTCGGGCCTGTTTATGGGACTGGGCAGTCTGGTCATGATCGTCGTCAATCCGGCCATCGGCATCCATCAGGCCGAGAACGCCGGCCTGTGGCGCGGTCTTTGGTACGAGAAGAACCAGATGGGGCTGGTGATGTCGGCCGGCGCTGTGGCCGCCGCCGCCTGCCTGGCCTCCGGCGATCCACGCCGCCGGTTGCCGGCCCTGACCCTGATCGTGACCACCCTGCTGGTGCTGGCGACCCAGTCCAAGACCTCGCTTCTGTGTCTGATCGTGGGCGTGGGGTTGATCGGAGCCCTGTGGGCCATGCGGCGCGGCGGCGCGGCCTTCTCGGTCGTCGCCCTGTGGCTGGGCGTCGTCCTGACGGCGGTGATCGGTTTCGTCTTCATCACCGACCCGGCCACGGTCCTGATCGCCCTGGGCAAGGATCCGTCCCTGACCGGACGCACCGACATCTGGGCCGCCCTGATGCGCGAGGTGGCCGAACGGCCGTGGACCGGATTCGGCTACAGCGCCTTCTGGGGCCGGGACTCGGTGCCGGCCGCCTTCATCCGGGCCGAGACCCAGTGGCCGGTGCCATCGGCGCACAATGGCTGGATCGACCTGTTGATCCAGCTGGGCTGGCCGGGAGCCATCCTGACCGGCCTGACGGTCGCCCTGGCCACCTTCGTGACCCTGTTCCGCATTCCCGGGGCCGGCGGGCGCGAAGGATACTGGGGTATCGGCTATCTGGCCGTGTTCCTGCTGCTGAGCCTGTCAGAGAGCGTCCTGCTCAGCCACGCCAACCTGCCCTGGACCCTGCTTCTGGCCATCCTCGCCCGTGCCCTTGCAGCAGCCCCGGACCCCGTCCGTGTGCCGGTTGTCCCCGGCCTTGCCCGACCGCGACGAGGGGCCTACCAGACGGGTCCCCGAATCGCCGCACACTCAGGCCATGCCCGCCTCCGCCAGTCCGTCCCTGTTCGATGACATCCCCGAGGCTCCGAAGCCAGCGGCACCCGCCCCTGCGCCCGCAGCAACGGTAAGCCCGGCACAGGCTGCGGCCCCGGCTGCCCCGACCCCGCCGCCCGTCCCGGGCAGCTATTCCGCCTCGTCCATCGAGGTGCTGGAGGGGCTGGAGCCGGTCCGAAAACGCCCCGGCATGTATATCGGCGGCACCGACGAACGGGCCCTGCACCATCTGTTTGCCGAGGTGCTGGACAACGCCATGGACGAGGCCGTGGCCCGCCATGCGAAACTGATCACGGTCGATCTGGACGCCGACGGCTTCCTGTCGGTCCGGGACGACGGGCGTGGCATCCCGGTCGATCCCCACCCCAAACATCCCGGAAAGTCGGCGCTGGAGGTGGTCATGACCGTGCTCCACTCGGGCGGCAAATTCTCGGGCAAGGCCTATGAGACCTCGGGCGGCCTGCACGGCGTCGGCGTCTCGGTCGTCAATGCGCTCTCGGACCGGCTGGACGTCACGGTCTGGCGCGACGGCTTCGAGTGGAAACAGTCGTTCAGCCGGGGCCTGCCGCTGGGGTCCATCGATCAGGTCCAGCCCTCGAAGAAGCGCGGCACGCTGATCCGCTTTCATCCCGATGCCGAGATCTTCGGCGTCGGCGCGGCCTTCAAACCGGCGCGGCTGTTCCGCATGGCCCGGTCCAAGGCCTATCTGTTCCGGGGCGTCGAGATCAAATGGACCTGCGCCCCGGACCGCATCACCGATGCGACGCCGGAAGCCGCCACCTTCCACTTCCCCAACGGTCTGGCCGACGCCCTGGCCGAGCGCATCGGCGAGCTGGAGACGGTCACCCCGACCTTCTCGGGCCGGGTTGAACGCAAGGGCGAGGCCGGGGCGGTCGAATGGGCCGTGGTCTGGTCGCCGATCGGCTTTGGCGAGGCCGACGGCTTCGTCCAGTCCTACTGCAACACCGTCTCCACCCCCGACGGCGGCACGCATGAGGCCGGCTTCCGCGCCGCCCTCGTCAAGGGGCTGAAGGCCTATGGCGACCTGACCCACGAGAAGCGCGCGGTCCAGATCACGGCCGAGGACGTCATCGCCAACGCCGGGGCGATGATCAGCGTCTTCGTCCGCAATCCCGAATTCCAGGGCCAGACCAAGGACCGGCTGTCGTCGCCCGACGCCCAGCGGCTGGTCGAGGCCCTGCTGCGCGACCCGCTGGACCACTGGCTGACCGAGAACCCCAAACAGGCCAATGTCCTGCTGGGCTTCATCATCGAGCGCGCCGAGGACCGGCTGCGGCGGCGCAAGGACAAGGAGGTCCAGCGCGCCCAGGCCACCCGCAAGCTGCGCCTGCCGGGCAAGCTGTCGGACTGCAGCCGCCAGTCCGCCAACGGGACCGAACTGTTCATCGTCGAGGGCGATTCGGCCGGCGGCTCGGCCAAACAGGCGCGCGACCGCACCACCCAGGCCATCCTGCCCCTGCGCGGCAAGATCCTGAACGTCGCCAATGCCACGGCCGACAAGCTGCGGGCCAATATCGAGCTGAGCGACCTGACGCTGGCGCTGGGTGTCACGACCGGGCCGCGCTTCGACATCGAACAGCTGCGCTACGAGCGCATCGTGATCATGACCGACGCCGACGTCGACGGGGCGCACATCGCAGCGCTGCTGATCACCTTCTTCTACCGTTCCATGCCCGAGGTGATCCGTCAGGGCCGGCTGTTCATGGCCCTGCCCCCGCTCTATCGCCTCTCCGCTGGCCCCCTGTCCGAATACGCCCGCGACGAGGCCCACCGCGAGGAGCTGATGGCCACGGTGTTCAAGGGCAAAAAGGTGGAGCTGGGCCGGTTCAAGGGCCTGGGCGAAATGATGGCCTCCCAGCTGAAGGAGACCACCATGGATCCGAAGAAGCGCACCCTCGCCCGCGTCACCCTGCCCGAGAGCGAGGACGAGATCGAGGATCTGGTCGAGCGCCTGATGGGCAAGAAGGCCGACGCCCGCTTCCGCTTCATCCAGGACAATGCCCAGTTCGCGGTGGCCGATCTGGACGTGTGATCACCCCTTTCCCGTCGGGACCGGGTGCTGAACTACCGGCCCTGCTGCAAGACGTTCTGGACGCGGCGGCCGAGAGGGTCCCGGGAGGTCCAGCTTTCGCCGAGGCTGGCCTCAATCAGGGGCGAACAGAAGCGCGAGATCATCATGACCGACGGCCGGATGCCGTTCAGGCACACGCGCTCACCCTCCACGCGCCAGCGTGCAGCAAGCCGGCGGCCGTCGGAAAACTCGGCGGCATAGGAGCCGTCACGATTGAACCAGTGCTTGACCCAGCCCCCGTCGGGATAGCGGGACACGACCGTGTTCTCGAACACGTCGGCTGTCTGAGCCGACGCCGCCGGGGCAAGCCCCACAACCGCGGCAACAGCGACGACTCCCATGGCGGCAGCGATGGCCTGTCTCATTCCCGAACCTTTGCCGGTGCCTCTTCCCTGACAACACTATTAACGTTCGTTCACGAATTGCCAAGCGATCCGCGTTCGAGGGAATACTTGACTCACCCGTGTGGACTTCTGTAGACAGACCGCGTTCGGGACAGGACTGGCGAATCGCGCCGCCCACTCGCCCAGAGACAGGGCGGTTCCGCACTTTCCCCGTCGCACCGACCATCGGCGCGACCTCAGTCCCCCCGTCGGAGCGCTGGCGCCCCGACCACTGTCCCAAAGGACACATGACCGAATTCTCCCAGCTGGGCCTCTCGCCCACGACCCTTCAGGCGGTCGCCGATACCGGTTACACGACCGCCACCCCGATCCAGGCCCAGGCCATTCCTGTGGCGCTCGCAGGACGCGACGTCCTCGGCATTGCCCAGACCGGCACCGGCAAGACCGCCGCCTTCACCCTGCCCCTCGTCGAACTGCTGTCCAAGGGCCGGGCCCGGGCCCGGATGCCACGCGCCCTCGTCCTGGCCCCGACCCGCGAACTGGCCGACCAGGTCGCCATGAGTTTCGAGAAATACGCCAAGGGCACCAAGCTGAGCTGGGTGCTGCTGATCGGCGGCGTTTCCATGGGCGAACAGGTGGCGGCGCTGAACAAGGGCGTTGATGTTCTGATCGCCACGCCCGGGCGCCTGCTGGACCTGTTCGAGCGCGGCAAGATGATGCTGAACGGCGTCGAGCTGATGGTGGTCGACGAGGCCGACCGGATGCTGGACATGGGCTTCATCCCCGACATCGAACGCATCTTCAAACTGACCCCGCCCAAGCGCCAGACCCTGTTCTTTTCGGCCACCATGCCGCCTGAGATCACCCGCCTGACGACCCAGTTCCTGAAGGACCCGACCCGGATCGAGGCCTCGCGCCCGGCCATGACGGCCGAGACCATCACCCAGTATCTGGTCCGGATCCCGTCGACGGATCCGAAGGCCAAGCGCGCCGCCCTGCGCGAGCTGATCGGCCGCGCCGATGTGCGTAACGGCATCGTCTTCTGTAACCGCAAGTCCGAGGTCGACGTCGTTGCCAAGTCGCTGAAGCAGCACGGCTTCGACGCCGCGCCGATCCACGGCGACCTCGACCAGTCGCTGCGGACCAAGACCCTGGCCGCCTTCCGGTCGGGCGAGCTCAAACTGCTGGTGGCGTCCGATGTCGCCGCCCGCGGCCTCGACATTCCCGACGTCAGCCATGTCTTCAACTATGACGTCTCGCACCACGCCGACGACTATGTGCACCGGATCGGGCGCACGGGCCGCGCCGGCAAGCTGGGCCAGACCTTCATGATCGTGACCCCCGGCGACGACAAGTCGCTGGATAAGGTGCTGAAGCTGATCAAGATGGCCCCGGAAGAACTGGTGCTGGACATCGACTGGTCGAACCTGGGCGGCAGCGCGCCGCGACGCGCCGAAAACCGTCCGGAGCCGAGGGCTGCCCACGGGCGCGCCCGGACCGAAAAGCCGGCGGTGGCTGCAGTCGAGGCCGCACCCGTTGTCGCGCCTGCAGAACCGGTGGCAGGGCGCGGAACCGCGTCCGAAGACGCGACACCGGCCCGCCGCACCCGCAGCCGCCGCAGCGCGCGCCCGGAAGCCACCGCGGTTCAGGCCGTGGAGGCCCCCGCCGCCGTGGCCACACCCGAGCCCGCCTCCGCACCGATCCCGCGGGCCACTGAACCCCGCCTGCGTCAGGCGGACCGTCGCCCCGGTGGACGCACCGAGCGGGACGACGCCCCGGCCCGTGAAGGTGCGGGCTTCGGCGGCGATGTGCCAGCCTTCCTGCGCCGCGCGGTTCCCCTCAAGAGCTGAGTCCGGAGATCGTCCAACGCCAGACTGCGGCCCCGCTTAACCCGACGTTACGGATCGTCGTCTAGGGTCTTTCGCAGTCAACGTCTTCGCAAGAATGCACGGCGGGAATTCAGTATGTCCACTCAGGTCCAGACCACGCTTCGCAGCCCGGAAGCCTTCAGCCTGGCGCGTCGTGCGGTTGAGGAAATGGAGCGGGCGGGGGTGTGGCCCACGCCCTGAATTTCGAACTTTGGGTGCATTATCTGGGCGATCCGGAGAGCGCTCTGGGCCGCGAAATGGTGCGACTGCTCGGGGCGGGCGACGTCTTTACCGAGGGCACCTCGGAGATGCTGGCCGCCGAGTATCTGCCGCGTGGCCGTCTGTCCGAAGAAATCCGCGACGCCGGGGCCGTTCTGGACCGCGAACTGTCGACCGTTTCCGAGGCTATCGCCAAGGCCCAGAAATCCCAGGCCGCCTATGGCCAGACCCTCGCCGGAGCCTCGGCCCATCTTGAGGGTGAAAGCGCGCCCTCAGCCCTGATCGGCGTCGTCGCCGAGCTGACCCAGGCCACCACCTTCGTGCAGAAGGAGAACGCGACCCTCGAGAAACGCCTCAAGACCTCGACCAAGGAAGTCGCCCGGCTGCGCGAGCACCTCGAGCAGGTCCGTCGTGACGCGATGACGGACGCCCTGACCAACCTGGCCAACCGCAAGGCGTTCGACGAGGAACTGCTGCGCGCCTGTGATGAGGCGGACAAGAAGCGCCAGCCCATGACGCTGGCGGTCCTCGACATCGATCATTTCAAGCGATTCAACGACACCTGGGGCCACCAGACCGGCGATCAGGTGCTGCGCTACGTCGCCAGCGTCATTGGCCGGGTGTCCAAGGCCCCCCGTGTCGCCGCCCGCTATGGCGGCGAGGAATTCGCCATCATCTTCCCGGGCGAGGTCGCACCGCTGGTCGAGGCCGCGCTGAACAGCATCCGCGAGGAGGTCGGCACCCGGGCCCTGCGGCGTCGCTCAACCAATGACGAACTGGGAGCCGTCACCATCTCCGCCGGCCTGGCCCAGCGCCGGCCTGGCGAGAGCGGCTCCTCCCTGCTCGATCGTGCGGATGAAGCCCTCTATGCGTCCAAACGTACTGGCCGCAACAAGGTCACCAACGGCGAACGGCTCGAAACCGCCGCCTGATCGCCGGCATCAAGCGGCCGGAACCACCGCCCCGTCATATTTCGAGGCGATGAAATCCTTGACCGCCTGACTGCGCAGGGCCGTCGCGAGGGCCTGCAGCCGGGGATCGGTCTGGTTGTCCGGCCGCGCCACCAGATAGTTGACATAGGGGCTGTCGCCCCCCTCCAGCGTCAGGGCATCGGCGCGCGGCTTCAGCCCGGCATCCAGTGCATAGTTGGTGTTGATCACCGCCATATCGACCTGGTCCAGCACGCGCGGCAGGGTCGCGGACTCCAGCTCGCGGAAGCGCAGGTTCTTCGGATTTTCGGCGATGTCGCGCAGGCTCTGCAGCGGATTGACCGGATCCTTCAAACGGATGAGCCCGGCCGTCTGCAGCAGGATCAGTGAGCGCCCGATCGAGGAGGCGTCATTGGGCAGGGCCACATCGGCCCCGTCCGGCAGGGCCGCCAGAGAGGCGTGGCGGCGCGAATAGGCCCCCAGCGGCTCGACATGGACCCCGGCGATCGTGATCAGATCCGCCCCCCGGGCCGCATTGAACTCGTCCAGATAGGGCTTGGTCTGGAAATAGTTGGCGTCGATTCGCTTCTCGGCCAGCTGGGTGTTGGGCTGGACGTAGTCGTTGAACACCTTGATATCGATCGGGAAACCCTGGGCCGCCAGCGTGGGCTTGAGGAACTCGAGGATCTCGGCGTGGGGCACGGCCGTCGCCCCGACGATCAGGGGGGCCGAGCCGTCGGCGGCCTTCTCGCCCCCCTGCCCGCAGGCGCTCAGCGCCAGGGCGGCGGCGGCCAGGATCAGGGTGCGTCTCAGCATGGGAAACTTTCGAACGGGGGGATCAGCGGTGGGAGACGCGGGCGACGAGACGGTCCCCGATCATCTGCAGGATTTGCACGAGCAGCAGCAACAGGACAACGGTCACGACCATGACATCGGTCTGGAAGCGCTGGTAGCCGAAGCGGATGGCCAGGTCGCCCAGCCCCCCGGCCCCGACCACACCCGCCATGGCGGTGTAGCTGACCAGGGCGATGGCGGTGACCGTAGCCCCGGCGATGATCCCGGGCATGGCCTCGGGCAACAGGGCCCGGGTGACGATCTGGACCGTCGAACCGCCCATGGCCTGGGTCGCCTCGACCACCCCCTTGTCGACCTCTCGCAGGGCCGTCTCGACCAGCCGCGCATAGAAGGGCGCGGCCCCCACCACCAGCGGCGGAATGGCACCGGCCACCCCCAGCGAGGTCCCGACCAGCAGCACCGTCACTGGCAGCATCACAATCAGCAGAATGATGAAGGGCACGGACCTCAGGATGTTGACCACCAGCGACAACAGGCCGTTCAGCACCGGATTGGCGGCCAGCCGACCCTTGCCGGACAGATACAGCAGCACACCCAGAGGGATCCCGAACACGACGGTCAGGGCCATGGCCCCGAACAGCATCAGCAGGGTGTCGCGGGTCGCCCGAACGATCTCGGGCCAGTCGATATTGGCGAAGAACTCCATCAGACCGTCTCCACCACCACGCCGCGCGCCGTCAGCTGGGCAATGGCCGCCCCGGCGTCCCCGCCGGTGAAGGCGACGACCATCTGGCCATAGGGTTCGCCCCGGATCCGGCTGATCCGCCCGGACAGGATCGAATAGTCCACGCCCGTCGCCCGGGCGACGCGGCTCAGCTCGGGCTCATAGGTCGCGGCCCCGCGGAAGGTCAGTTTCGCCAGACGGCTGCCCGCCGGAACGACCGAGGCGTCATGGGTCTCGCCCCCCTCGCCCTCCGCCAGCATGGCCCGGGTCACGGGCGATTTCGGGTGCAGGAAGACGTCGGCCGTGGCCCCCTCCTCCACCACCCGGCCATCCTTCAGCACCGCGACCCGGTCACAGACGCGGCGCACCACCTCCATCTGGTGGGTGATAAGGACGATGGTCAGGCCCAGATCCCGGTTCAGCCCGTCCAGCAGGCTCAGGATCTCGTCCGTGGTTTCAGGGTCCAGCGCGCTGGTCGCCTCGTCGCACAGCAGGACTTCGGGTCCACACGCCAGGGCGCGGGCGATGCCGACGCGCTGCTTCTGGCCACCCGAGAGCTGGGCGGGGAATTTGTTCGCGTGCTCGGCCAGACCCAGCTGGTCCAGCAGCTCGGCGGTGCGGCGCGTGACCTCCGCCTCGGGCCGCCCCTCCAGCCGCAGGGGGAAGGCGACGTTCTGGGCGATGGTCTTGGCATTCAGCAGGTTGAAATGCTGGAAGATCATGCCGATCCGCCGACGCGCGGCGCGCAGGGCGGCGGGCTTCAGGGCGGTGATCTCCTGATCCCCGACAAACACCTTGCCCGCGTCCGGGGTCTCCAGCCGGTTGATGGTGCGGATCAGGGTCGACTTGCCCGCACCCGAACGGCCGACCACGCCGAACACCTGGCCCCGCGCGACGCTCAGGTCGACGGCGTCCAGCGCCACGCGTTCGCCCGCAGCGCTGCGGTAGCGCTTCGTCACCCCTTCCAGCCGGATCATTCAGTCGGCCTCGAGCGCTTTCGCCGGGATGATGGTGACGCTCTCGCCACAGCCGCAGGCGTCGGTCTGGTTCGGGTTACGGAACACGAATTTTGAGGCCAGTTTGCTGGTCTCGTAGTCGATCTCGGACCCGATCAGGAACAGGATCGCCTTGGGGTCGATCAGGATGGTGACCCCCTTGTCCTCGACGACCTCGTCCATCGCGCCGATCTCCTCGGCATAGGCGAAGGTGTATTCCTGCCCGGCACAGCCGCCGTTCTTCACCCCGACGCGCAGGGCGACATAGGCTTTTTCCGCATTGGCCATGATCTCGCGGACCCGCTCGGCGGCGGCATCCGTGAGGGTGACGGCCTTGGGACGGGGGCGGCGGGCGCGCGGTGTGGTCTGGAGGTCTGTCATCGGATCACTCTCAGAACATGTTCAGGGCCAGTTTGGCCTCGTCGCTCATCTTGGAAGGATCCCACGGCGGGTCGAACACCAGATTGGCGCGGGCGGATTTGATGCCCTCGACCTTCATCACGGCGTCCTCGATCCAGCCGGGCATCTCGCCGGCCACCGGACAGCCGGGGGCCGTCAGGGTCATGTCGATCAGCACATCCTTGTCGTCCGACAGATCGACCTTGTAGATCAGACCCAGCTCATAGACGTCGACCGGGATCTCCGGATCGAACACCGTCTTCAGCGCGGCGATCAGTTCCTCGGTCAGCCGGTCCAGCTCGGCCTGCGGCAAGGCAGCGGCCTGTGGCTCGGCCCAGGTGTCGGCAAAGGTCTCGCTGGTGCTGATTGTTTGGTCCATCTGGCTCACACAAAGAACTCCCGCGCCTTGATCAGCGCGTCCACGAAGGCATCCGCATCTTCCACAGTGTTATATAGGGCGAACGACGCCCGCGCGCTCGAACTGATGCCGAACCGGCGCGACAGGGGCTCGGCGCAGTGCAGACCGGCGCGCACGGCGACACCGTAGCGATCCAGGATCTGGGCCACGTCGTGGGCATGGGCCCCCTCGACCGTGAAGGTCAGGATCGCCCCCTTGCCCGGGGCCTCGCCGATGATCCGCAGCCAGTTCTGCCCGGCCAGACGGGCCGTGACATGGTCGTAGAGCGACATCTCATGCGCGGCGACCGCCTCGCGATCGAAGGCCATGAACCATTCCAGCGCAGCCCCCAGACCGATGACCTCGAGGATCGGCGGCGTACCGGCCTCAAACCGGTGCGGGATACCGGCATAGGTGACGCTGTCCTCGGTGACGGTCGCCATCATCTCGCCCCCACCCTGATACGGCGGCAGGGCCTCCAGCGCGGCGCGCTTGCCATACATCCCGCCAATGCCGGTGGGGCCATACAGCTTGTGGCCGGTGAAGACATAGAAGTCGCAGTCCAGCGCCTGGACGTCGGGGCTGCAGTGGACTGCCCCCTGACAGCCGTCGACCAGCACCAGCGCCCCGGCCGCATGGGCCAGATCGGCGACCGCGCGCACATCGTTCACCGTGCCCAGCACGTTCGACATATGGGTGACGCCGACCAGCTTCGTGCGCGGCCCGATCAGCGCCGCCAGACCCTCCATGTCCAGCGACCCGTCGTCCCTGACGGGGGCCCATCTCAGCACGATCCCCAGCCGCTCGCGCAGCATGGCCCAGGGCACGATATTGGCGTGGTGCTCCATCTGGGTGATGACGATCTCGTCGCCCGCCACCAGCGACTGACCCAGCCCGGCCGCCACCAGATTGAAGGCCTCGGTCCCGCCCTTGGTCCAGATGATCTGGTCCGGGCTCTCGGCGTTCAGGAACCGGGCGACAGTTTCGCGTGCCGCCTCGAAGGCGTCGGTGGTCTCATTGGCCAAGGTGTGCAGGCCGCGGTGGACATTGGCATAGCTGCCTTCCATCGCCGCCGTCAGGGCGTCGATCACGACCCGCGGCTTCTGCGCCGAGGCGGCCGAGTCCAGATAGACCAGCGGCTTGCCGTTCACCGTCCGCGACAGGATCGGGAACTGCGCCCGGGCCGCATAGGGGTCGAAGCGGGCGATTAAAGTCGTGCCGTCAGCCATGATCGCACCTCCTCTCGCGCGCCCTCGTGGGCGATGCGGTCGACGACCTCGAACAGGAAGGCCTGGGTCAGAAGCGCCCGGGCCTCGTCGGCCGGCAGGCCGCGCGCCTGCATGTAGAACAGGGCGTCCTCGTCCAGATTGCCGACGGTGTTGCCGTGGGCGCACTGCACGTCGTCGGCGTAGATTTCCAGCTCTGGCTTGGCGTCGACCTCGGCCCGTTCGCCGAGGATCAGGGCGTGGTGGCCCATCCGCGCATCGGTGCCGTCCGCGCCGCGCTCGACTACGATCTTGCCCTGGAACACGCCGCGCGCGGTGTCGCGCACCACGCCCTTGGTCAGCTGGGAGGTGACGCCGTTCAGCCCGCCGTGGCGGACCACGCTGGTCAGGTCGGCATGGCGCTCCCCGGACAGGGCATAGAGGCCGTCGAGGGTGATCTCCGTCCCCTCGCCGCCATGGGCCAGATGGGTTTCCTGCCGCTGCAGCCGCGCGCCGGTGGTGATCGTCGTCTGGCGGTAGACCGCGCCGGGGGCCGTCTTGACCTGCGCCACCGCGACGGAGATCGCGTCGGCCGGCTCGTCGACCAGCACCACCCGCGTGACCTCGGCCCCGGCCGGAATGTCCAGCTCGATCCGGGAGTTGGCGACATAGGCGGAACCGGAACCTTCATGGCTTTCCAGCAGGGTCAGGCGCGCGCCGGGCCGGACCGCGATCCGCACCGAAGCGCTGTGGCCCGTCCCCGTGGCGTTTGAGACGAACCGCAGCCGCAGAGTCTGCTCGCCCGAGGCCACGAAGGCGTCCGCCCCGACGGCCCGCCCGTTGGCGAAGGCCAGCTCTTCCCCGCCCAGCGCCATGAACGGCCCGCCCGGGTCTATCGTCACGGCCGGCGACGGCGGCGGCGTCTCGCGCAGGACGCGGGCCAGGTCGGTGTATTTCCATGCCTCCACCCGCCGCGACGGGAAGGTCGAGGGATCACGAAGGTCGACCGCAGTCATGCGGCCTGCGGCAGATACTTGTCGTACCCTTCCGCCTCCAGCTGATGCGCCAGCTCCGGCCCGCCCGAGGCGACGATGCGGCCCGCAGCCAGCACATGCACCCGGTCGGGTTTGATATAGTCCAGCAGCCGCTGATAGTGGGTGATCACCAGCATGGCCCGGTCAGGGCGGCGCAGGGCGTTGACCCCCTCCGACACGATCCGCAGGGCGTCGATGTCGAGGCCGGAATCGGTCTCGTCCAGGATCAGCAGCGACGGCTCCAGCAGGGCCATCTGCAGGATTTCCATCCGCTTCTTCTCACCGCCCGAGAAGCCGACGTTCAGCGGCCGCTTCAGCATCTCGAAATCCATCTTCAGCGCCGCCGACGCCGCCCGGACCAGTTTCAGGAAGGCGGGGGCCGAGACCTCTTCCTCCCCCCGCGCCCGCTTCTGCGCATTCAACGCCGTACGCACAAAGGTCAGGGCTGGCACGCCGGGGATCTCGATCGGATACTGGAACGACAGGAAGACGCCCTTCGCCGCCCGGGCCGCCGGGTCGAGGTCGAGCAGGTCCTGCCCGTTCCACGACACAGTGCCCTCGGTGGCCTCATAGCCGGGCCGCCCCGACAGGGCATAGCCCAGCGTCGACTTGCCGGCCCCGTTCGGCCCCATGATGGCGTGGACCTCACCCGCCGGAACGTCGAGCGTCAGGCCCTTGAGGATCGGCTTGTCGCCGACGGAAACGTGGAGGTTGGAGATGGAGAGCATCAGGAGGGGTCCGAAACGATCTTTCCCTTGCGGGAGAGCAACCAGAAAAGGGCAGCGAGGGTAACCGGTGTGGTCAGAACCACGGCGGTCATGAACACGGGGCGACCGGCCAGGACCTGCTGCATCGCCAGGATGACGATCAGCATCTCAATTCCGACGACCGCGACAAGGGCCGCCCAACCTTCGCGGGTCACGGGAACCCAGCGCAGGCCATCCTTCGACCGGAACCAGGGTCTGGTATCCGCCTCGCTCACCCCACGCTCCCTTCCAGAGAGATCGCCACCAGCTTCTGGGCCTCGACGGCGAACTCCATCGGCAGTTTCTGCATCACGTCGCGGACGAAGCCGTTGACCAGCAGGGCCACCGCCTCCTCCTGGCTCAGGCCGCGCTGCTGGGCGTAGAACAGCTGGTCGTCGGACAGGCGGGTCGTCGTCGCCTCATGCTCCAGCTGGGCCGAGCCGTTGCGGGCCTCGATATAGGGCACGGTGTGGGAGCCGCAGTCGCCGCCGATCAACAGGCTGTCGCACTGGGTGAAGTTGCGCACCCCCGTCGCCTTCGGATGCACCGAAACCAGCCCGCGATAGGTCGAGTCCGACTTTCCGGCGGAGACCGCCTTGGCGATGATCCGGCTCTTCGAGTTCTTGCCCAGATGGATCATCTTGGTGCCGGTGTCGGCCTGCTGATGTCCGTTGGTGATGGCGATCGAATAGAATTCGCCCGAGCTCTCCTCGCCGCGCAGGACGCAGGACGGATATTTCCAGGTCACCGCCGACCCGGTCTCAACCTGGGTCCACGAAACCTTCGACCGGTCACCCCGGCAGTCGGCGCGCTTGGTGACGAAATTGTAGATGCCGCCCTTGCCCTCGGCGTCGCCGGGGTACCAGTTCTGCACCGTCGAATATTTGATCTCGGCGTCGTCCAGTACGACCAGCTCGACCACCGCCGCATGGAGCTGGTTCTCGTCACGCATCGGGGCCGTGCAGCCCTCCAGATAGGAGCAGTAGCTGCCCTTGTCGGCGATGATCAGGGTGCGTTCGAACTGGCCGGTCTGACTGGCATTGATGCGGAAATAGGTCGACAGCTCCATCGGGCATTTCACCCCCGGCGGGATGTAGACGAACGATCCGTCGGAAAAGACCGCCGAATTCAGCGCCGCGAAATAGTTGTCCGAGACCGGCACGACCGATCCCAGATATTGCCGCACAAGGTCCGGATATTCCCGCAAGGCCTCGGAAATCGGCATGAAGATCACGCCGACCTTGGCCAGCTCGGCCTTGAAGGTGGTGACCACGCTGACGCTGTCGAACACGGCGTCCACGGCATAGCGGGGCGCGCCCTCGACCCCGGCCAGCACCGCCTGCTCGCCCAGCGGGATGCCCAGCTTGGCGTAGATGGCCAGGATCTCCGGATCGACCTCGTCCAGCGACTTGGGCCCGTCCTTCTTCTTGGGCGCGGCGTAGTAGAACAGGTCCTGATAATCGACCGGCGTGTATTTCACCGAGGCCCAGGTCGGCTCCTCCATCGCCAGCCAGCGCTCATAGGCGGCCAGCCGCCATTCCAGCATCCACTCCGGCTCGCCCTTCTTCTCCGAGATAAAGCGGACGATGTCGGCGCTCAGCCCCTTGGGCGCATATTCCGTCTCGATGTCGGAGGTAAAGCCGTGCTCGTACTTCTCCAGCGCGGCAACGGCGTCGATCGTTTCCTGAACAGCGGCCATGACTTAGGCGGTTTCCTTGATGCGCGCAGACTGGCGCGCCCGATGTTGCTCATATGAGCGCACCCAGGCCGCGGCGAAGCGCGACCAATCGTCTTCCAGCGTCCCCCAGCCGCCCGAGGCGCGCAGGCCCCCGGTGGCCAGATCCATCCGGCCGGTGGCCAGAATGGCTCGCGAGGGTTTGGTCTTGCCGGAGCTGCAGGCGGAACCGCCCGAGACCATGATCCCGGCCAGATCGAGGGTGATCAGCTGGGTCGGGCTGTCCCAGTCGGCCACAGCGACGAACGCTGTATTGGGCAGGCGTTCGGCCCCCTGACCGATGACCACACCGCCAGCCGCGGCGATCACCGCCTCGGCCGCGTCGCGCCACGGCTGATGGGTGGCCGCCAGTGGCAGGTCGCGGGCGGCGCAGTCGGCGGCGACGCCGAAGCCGTGGATGCCCGGGACATTCTCGGTCCCGGCCCGCAGGCCGCGCTCCTGCCCGGCCCCGCGGATGATCTGGACCGCCGAGCGGCCCTCGCCCAGCACCAGAGCGCCCACACCCTGGGGCCCGCCCAGCTTGTGCGCCGACAGCGTCAGACTGTCGGCCTTCAGGGCGGCCATGGAGACCGGGATCTTGCCCGCCGACTGGATGGCGTCGACGTGCAGCCAGCCACCGGCCGCGCGCACCAGGGTCGCCGCCTCGCGGATCGGCTGGATCACGCCGCTCTCGTTGTTGGCATGGTGGATGGCCACCACCGCCTTGCCGGGCAGGCGCAGCAGTTCCGACAGCTTGCCCAGATCGATCACGCCCCGCACATCGACCGGCAGCACCTTGACCGGCTTGCCCGAGGCCATGGCGGCCTCGGCCACACAGGGATGTTCGGTGGCACAGACGATCAGCCGCTCGAACCCGGCGGCCAGGGCGCTGGCCAGGGCCTGGGCATTGGATTCCGTCCCCCCGGAAGAGAACACGACCGAGGCCGCATCGGCCCCGACCAGGGCCGCCACCTTCGCCCGTGCGGTCTCGACCCGCGCCCGCGCCCGTCGTCCGGCCGCGTGCACAGCCGACGGATTGCCGTTGTCGGCCAGGGCCTCGGCGATCGCGGCCTGCACCTCGGGCCGCACGAGGGCCGAGGCGTTATAGTCCAGATAGATCCCGCTCATGCCGCCACCCCGACCTCCGCCGGCGCGTCCCGACGCCGGCGACCGGTGCGGTTCAGGATCACATCCTCCAGCGAAACACTGGCCAGATAGCGGTGGATCTCGTCGCCGAGATCTTCCCACAGATGATGGGTGATGCAGCGGTCCCCGGCCAGCATACAGCCACGCGGCGTCCCGTGGGCCTCGCAGCGGGTCGCGCGGATCGGCTCATCGACCGCCAGAACGATCTCGGACACCACCGTCTCGTCCGCCGGCTTGGCCAGCCGATAACCGCCCCCCGGGCCCCGCACGCTGCGCACCAGCCCGCCCTTGCGCAGCCGGGCGAACAACTGCTCCAGATAACTCAAAGAAATCTCTTGCCGCGTGGCGATCTCGGCCAGGGAAACCGCGCGGCCATCCGCGCCCTCGCCCCGACCGTGCCGGGCCAGATCGGCCATCGCCATCACGGCGTATCGTCCCTTGGTCGACAGTCGCATCGCCCACCTTCAAAAATCGCGCGCTTTCGTAAGGGTCTGTGCTATGACCCGCCGCTTCGCGAGGCGTCCCGGTCGTCTTGAACCGCGCAGGATGGACTTAGAAAGTCCTACCCCCGTGGTCAAGTATTCGGCGAGCCCGAATCGACTGTTGAATGGATTCCAGAGCCCCATGCCTGAAGTCATCCTGCCCGGCGCCTCCGGCCGCATCGAGGGCCGCTACTCCCCCGGCAAGCGCGCCAATGCCCCGATCGCCCTGATCCTGCACCCCCACCCCAAGGCGGGCGGGCATATGAACAATCCGGTCGCCGTGACCCTGCACCAGCTGTTCCAGCAGCGCGGTTTTGCCACCCTGCGCTACAACTCGCGCGGCGTCGGCAAGTCGCAGGGCGAGTTCGACTCAGGGATCGGCGAGCTGGCCGATGCGGCCACGGCGCTGGACTGGCTACAGTCCAACAACCCGGCGGCGACACAGACCTGGGTCGGCGGCTATCAGTTCGGGGCCTATATCGGCATGCAACTGCTGATGCGCCGGCCCGAAACGGACGGCTTCATCTCGATCTCACCGCCGTCCAACATGTACGACTTCAGCTTCCTGGCCCCCTGCCCGGCCTCCGGCCTGTTCCTGCACGGCACGGCCGACACCGTGGTGCCGCCGGTCGAGGTCGAACGCGTGGTCAACAAGCTGCGCACCCAGAAGGGCATCATCATCGACTATGAGCTGGAAGAGGGTGCCAGCCACTTCTGGCAGGACCATATCGACGCTGTGGACCGGCGCGTAGGTCTGTATCTGGACAAGCGGCTGGAAGAGAAACCGGCCTGAGGGGCACCTGACGGTGTCTGACGGCACCTTCTGATTTCTGCCGCACCCACTATCCTGCCCCGACTCAGGTGGGGACATAGATATGATCGGCAGATCCTTTTTGGCGGCGCTTGCACTCGCGGGCGCGGCATCGGCCGCGACCGCACAGCAGACCGGCGAACGCCCCTTCTGCGCCGACCGCCCCGGCAAGGGGACGCCCACCTGCATTCTGGACGTCGGTCGCTGGCAGGCCGAGGTCGGCCTCGTTGACGGCGCGCGCCAATCGGACGCCGGGAGCCGGCTCGAGAGCGAGGCCTGGGGCGACCTGTTCCTCCGCTACGGCCTGACGCCCCTGACCGAACTCCAGTTCGGGCTGACGACATGGACCCGTGAAGCGGTCACGGACAAGACGACCGGGAACAGGGACGTCGTCGATGGTGTCAGCGATCTCCAGATCGGCTTTCGTCACTCCCTCGCGAACCCGGACGGCTCCGGCGTCTCCATCGCCCTGGCCGGTTTCATTACGGCCCCGACGGGCTCACGCGACCTTCGCGCCGACGGATTCGAGGGCGGCGTTGTAGTGCCGATCTCCCTGCCGTTGAACGACGACTGGGGCCTGTCCCTGTCACCCGGGGTCGACATCGTGGCCGACAGTGACGGCGACGGGCGCCATGCCGCATACACCATGGTCGCCGGCATCGGTCGGGGCTTCGGTCCATGGGCCCTGGGGGCCGAGATCTGGATCAGCCGGGACGATGACCCGATCGAACCGACGACACAGTCGACCTTCGACCTGACCGCAGTCTGGAGCCCGCCCGCCATGCCCGACGCCCAGCTGGATTTCGGCCTCAACTTCGGCCTCAACGATGACAGCCCGGACGTGGAGTTTGGCGTGGGCGTCGCGCGGCGATTCTAGGCCCAGCCTGCGGCCACTTCCCACCGGGACAGACTGACCCACGACCGATTCTGACGTATCGACCTGCGACACTGTCCGACGCCGGTCTTTGACAGTCGAATCCCGCAACCTCCGTCACACCAGGACGATGCGGACTCAACGGACTCTGTTTTTCGTCCACATCACCGATCATCGGGACCCAGTGGACTCAGTGGACCCTGTTTTTTTCGCCCCGATCGGCCCGCCGGGTCAGCGGTAGATCAGGAACGGCTCACGCGCATCAACCCACGCCCGTTCATCCGGCAAGGTGATCCCGTCCAGATCGTCCGCGGTCGCCCCGGCAGCGTCGACCCACTCCCGCAGCCCCGGCCCGCCGTTGATGACGTCGATCGGCAGTTTCCCGAACGCATATTCATACGGGAAGTCCCGCCATAGGTCGTATTCCGGATACAGCCGCCGGATCGCCTTGAAGCCCAACGCCTGGACCCGCCACGGTCGGAAGGCGGCGTGGTCATAGTGCGGGCCCTCGACGTGGATCTGGACGCCGGAACACAGCCGGCCGACGTGTTTGTGGAAGGTCGGTTCGAACCACATGTCGCGCAGCACACAACCCTTCACCCATCCCGGAGCTAAGGCCTTCATCTCCGCGATCACAGCCCGGGCGTCGATGTCCGGGGCCCCGAACAGCTCCAGCGGACGGGTGGTGCCCCGGCCCTCCGACAGCGTGGCCCCCTCGACCATGACGGTGCCGGGATAGGCCCGCGCCATCGACAGGTTCGGCGCATTGGGGCTGGGGTTGATCCAGGCCCGCTCCCCCAGTGGCCAGCCGAAGCCGGGGCCCGCGTCGGGGTGATAGCCCTGCATCTCGATGACCCGATAGGCCACGTCCAGTTTGAAGTGGTCGATGAACCAGTGGCCCAGTTCGCCCAGCGTCATCCCGTGGCGCATCGGCATGGGCCCAGCCCCGACAAAACTCTCCCAGCCGGGCCGCAGGGTAAGCCCCTCGACCGGCCGCCCGGCGGGATTGGGGCGGTCCAGAACCCAGACCTCCTTGCCGTGCTCGGCCGCCGCCTCCAGCACGTACAGCAGGGTGGTGATAAAGGTGTAGATGCGGCAGCCCAGATCCTGCAGGTCGATCAGCACGACATCGAAGGTGCTCATCATCTGCCCGGTCGGGCGACGCACCTCGCCATACAGGCTGAACACGGGAAAGCCGTGGACCGGATCGGTCTCGTCCGGGCTCTCCATCATATTGTCCTGCAGATCCCCCTTCATCCCGTGCTGGGGCCCGAAAGCGGCGGAGATGCTCACGCCCGCCGCGATCAGGGCATCGATCGAATGGGTCAGGTCGGCCGTCACCGAGGCCGGATGGGCCACCAGCGCCACCCGACGCCCCTTCAGCCGGGCCAGAAGCTCCGGGTCGGACAGGAGGCGGTCGATGCCGAAGATCATGGCAGGTCCAGAACGAAGGAATCGGGATGGTGGAAGTCAGGCTTATCGGACGGATGGACCAGGGCCCAGTAGCTGATCGCTCCATCCAGCCCCTCGATGACCGCCGCAAGGCTGACCGCTCCCGTGACCTCTGCGGGCAGGGCCAAATCGACTGTCATTGTGAAATGCCCGGGGGCAGCGCTTGTCATGATCAGGGGGGCAGACATGTCATGCCCGCGCATCCCCTTGCGATATTCGTCAAACCCATAGGCTGCCCACGCCCCCGAAGGCGACAGATTGTATTCGACATAGCCCCAGGACGTCTGCACGAACGCCTCGAGACAGGTCGTCCGCCAGAGGCCGTCGGTCCTCTGGCGGGAAGCAGGGACGGGCCATCTCACGGCCTCGACTGGTCCGGCAAGCCCGTACTCGAGGCTCAATGCATGCCCCTTGCGGCGCACCTCCACATCCAGGGTTAGCCCCCCGTGGGACAAGGTCGGGTGCGGGACAAGGGGGAGACGCATGTGCACTTCGTATCGGACGCGCAACGGGGGTCAACGGCTGCATGTCACGCTTGGGGGGTGCAGAAGCGCGGCAAGGTCACGATCCGGCAGACCGGCATGACTGTTGTGGCCACAACGGACAGGCCGATTCACGGTCTTGCAGGCAAAGACAGAACGTTTGAAGATCACGGCAAAACTGGAGCGTGCGGGCCCGTGCTGAAGTGGTTTCTTGTCCTGTCCATCATCCTGACCATGCCGGGCCCGGCACTCGCCCAGGCTGACGTGATGACTGTTGGACAGTTTGTTGAAATCGCTAGCTCCACCCCACGGAACCCGCTCTCGCTGATGCGTCCGTCAGTCCGCAGGGCGTGGCGCACCATGGAGGGTTCTATCAATGCCGCGCGGACAGAAGAAGCACAGGCAAGGGCATCGGGTCGAACGCCGCCTTTCTGTATCCCCGGGACGACAAACATATCGCCGGACGATTTCATCGCCCGCATGCGCATGATCCCGACCGCCCAGCGAAGCCAGTCCGTGAATCAGGCCGTGCGCGCATGGATGGTCGAGCGCTTCCCTTGCCGTTCCGCATAAACCCTTCCTGAAAGGCCGAGAAAGCGAAGATCTTCGCTCTATCGCCACCCGGCCCTTCCCAGGGACCGCTATGCCGGACGACTGCGCAAAGGGCTGCCTGACAGGGCTGCATCACAGGGGGAAGACGACCACCAGCAACCCTGCTAACGGAGCCCGGCCATGACCGATCAGACTTTCAGCTCCGACTTCCTGCGCACGCTTGAAGCGCGCGGCTATATCCATCAGGTGACCCATCCGGCCGAGCTGGACACGGCGGCCAGGGCCGGGATCGTGGCCGGCTACATCGGTTTCGACGCCACGGCCCCCAGCCTGCATGTCGGCAGCCTGATCCAGATCATGATGCTGCGCCGGCTGCAGCAGGCGGGCCACCGGCCGGTCGTCATCATGGGCGGCGGCACCACCAAGGTTGGCGATCCGACCGGCAAGGACGCCTCGCGCCCGCATCTGACCGACGAGACGATCGCCGCCAACATCGCCTCGATCCGGACGGTCTTCGAGAAATTCCTGACCTTTGGCGACGGTCCGACCGACGCCATCATGATCGACAACGATGAATGGCTGTCGAAATACGGCTACATCCAGTTCCTGCGCGACTTCGGCACCCATTTCACCGTCAACCGGATGCTGGCCTTCGACTCGGTCAAGCTGCGGCTGGAACGCGAACAGCCGATGACCTTCCTCGAGTTCAACTACATGCTGATGCAGTCGGTGGACTTCCTGGAGCTGAACCGCCGCCACAATGTCACCCTGCAGATGGGCGGCTCGGACCAGTGGGGCAATATCGTCTCGGGCGTCGATCTGGTGCGCCGGGTCGACCAGAAGGCCGCCTTCGGCCTGACCACCCCCCTGCTGACCACCGCCTCGGGCGGCAAGATGGGCAAGACGGCGCAAGGGGCCGTCTGGCTGAACGCCGAACAGCTGAGCCCTTATGACTACTGGCAGTTCTGGCGCAATGCCGAGGACGCCGACGTCGGCAAGTTCATGAAACTGTTCACCGACCTGCCACTGGACCGGATCGCTGCGTTCGAGGCCCTGCAGGGCGCGGAGATCAACGAGGCCAAGAAGGCGCTGGCCGACGCGGCGACGACGATGCTGCACGGGGCGGAGGCCGCCGCCGCCGCCCGCGCCGCCGCCGAAGGCGCGTTCGAACAGGGCACCCTGTCCGCCGACCTGCCGACCGTCGAACTGCCCGCATCGGAGGTGATCGGGGCCATGCTGGCGGCTGTCGCCACCCGCGCCGGCCTGACCGCCTCCAACGGCGAGGCCCGGCGCCTCGCCCAGGGTGGGGGCCTGCGACTGAATGACGAGGCGATCCCGGACGGGGGCCGGCTTATCGAGGCCGCAGACATCAATGCTGATGGCGTCCTGAAACTGGCGGCGGGCAAGAAGAAAATCATGCTCGTCCGCCCCGTCTGACTGGAGAGATGCGATGACCGAGATCGTTGAAGGCGCAAAGGCCCCCACGTTCGACATGCCCGCCGATGGCGGCGGTCGCGCGACCCTGTCCGGGCCCACGGTGCTGTATTTCTACCCCAAGGCCGACACGCCGGGCTGCACCAATGAGGCGAAGGACTTTTCCGAGCACGCCGAGGCCTTCGCCGCCGCCGGGGTCACGGTCATCGGCGTCTCGAAGGACGCGGTGAAGAAGCTGGAGAAGTTCAAGGCCAAATACGACCTCAAGGTCACCCTGGCCTCCGACGAGGATACCGGCGTCACCGAGGCCTTCGGCGTCTGGGTCGAGAAGAGCATGTACGGCAAGACCTATATGGGGATAGAGCGCGCGACCTTCCTGATCGACGGATCCGGCACGGTCCGCCGTGTCTGGCGCAAGGTTTCGGTCAAGGGCCATGCCGAAGCCGTTCTCGCAGCCGCGAAAGAGCTTTGATCCGCCTTCGGATCTTCAATCCGTAGTCTTGAATCGGACCTGAACAGACCTGCCGGATACGCCTCTCAGGCGAAACAGCCCCAGATGTAGATTCGCATCGGCCCGGGGCGAGGGCAACGTGGTTAAGATTGCGTGAACGGTATTGCCGATCGGCAACGCTTCACGGATAAAGCCCCGGTACATGGGGGCGTGTTCAAATGGTTGAAGAACAGGGGCAGGTCAGACGCTCTTTGATCGACCGCTGGTTTCCGGAACGACATGTCTTTCTCCGGACCAATGGTGAGATCAAGGGCCATGTGCTCACCAGTGGCCGGCAGATGATGATGGCCGGGGCCGGCATCGCCGTCGCCGCCTGGACGCTGGTCGCCTCCGGCAGCTTCATCTTCGATCTCGCCGCCCGCAGCCGGGCAGACGACGAGATCGTCCGTGCCCGCGCCGCCTCCGAACGTCTGAACGCCGATCTGCAGGCCCGTCTGGAAACCGCCGTCGTCCGCATGTCCGCCACCACGGGCGGTCTCGACGAAATGGCCTCCATGGTCGAACGCCGCCACGCCGCCCTGACCGGGGTCATGACAATGTTCCGCGGCGTTGACGGGGCCGAGGCGGTCCTCGCCCCCCGTCCGCCACTCCCGGCTGCCCAGACCGGTCCTGTCCAACGGATCGTCGCGGTGCGGATGGATCAGGAACGCCTGATCGAGCGCGCCGGCGATTTCGCCCAGACCCGCGCCGAACGCCTTCGTCTGGCCTTCCGGCTGGCCGGCCTGAACCCCGCAGCCTATGCGGCCAGCGGCTCGGCCCTCGGCGGACCGCTCGTCGAGGCTCGCGATCCCAAGGCCCTGGCCACCATTCTGGACGTGGACGAGCCCTTTGCCATCCGTATCCGCCACGCCGCAGACAACCTGTCGGAGATGCGCGGCCTCGCCGACGCCGCCGAAGGCCTGCCCTTCCACCGCCCGACCCAGGCCCGGACCACCTCCGGCTTCGGAGTCCGGTTCGATCCGTTCAATGGACGACCGGCCGTCCATCAGGGCCAGGACTTCGCTGCGCCGCTGAACACCGCGATCCATGCGACCGCGCCCGGGATCGTCTCCTTCGCCGGCGTGCGTTCAGGGTATGGCAACACCGTTGAGATAGATCATGGTCGCGGTTTCAAGACCCGCTTCGCCCATCTGAACACCATGGCCGTCCAGCCCGGACAGCGCGTCGCGCTGGGCCAGCGTATAGGCGGTATGGGAACCACAGGACGCTCGACCGGCGTTCACCTGCACTATGAAGTGTGGATGGACGGACGCCCGCAGAACCCAGCCCGCTTCATCCGTGCAGGAGAACAAATTGTTCAATAAGCCGAAATCCCCCGCTCCCGAGCGGCCGTCGAACGCCCTGCCGATCCCGCCCCTGCCGGATCTGCCTTCACCCGGCCTGAACCGTGCGCCCGCACCGGCGCCGGCTGCAGCCCCCTCCCCGATCGTCTCCTCGCGCGGCCTCTCGACCCTGTCGTCGGACCTGCAGTTCGAAGGCAATATCTCGGGCTCGGGCGATCTTCAGATCGACGGTGCCATCAAGGGCGATGTTCGCGTGGGTCGCCTGATCGTGGGCGAGACCGGAGCGGTTGAGGGCAATGTGACCGCAGACTATCTCGAGGTGCGTGGCCGCATCGTTGGGGGTGTTTCGGGCAAACAGGTGAAACTGGTTTCGACCGCCTATGTCGACGGCGACATCACGGCCGAACAGCTTTCCATCGACATCGGGGCTTATTTCCAGGGCCGCGTGCTGCAGAGCCGCCGCGAAGCCCCGGCTCCCATCGCACCCGCACCTCGCCCGGCCCCGCCGGTCGCCGAGATCGAGACCGCGCCAGCCGTGGCCGCCCCCGCCGAAGACAAGCCGCAGATCATCGACCTCAAGTCGGTTTAAGCCGATCGGTGTCCCATCCCCGTTCGGGGATGGGACACGCTGCGGTCATTCGACTGTGGAGCCGCGCGTTTCGCCGACCCGCTGGGCGAGCGCCGCGCCCATGAAGGCATCCAGATCCCCGTCCAGAACCCCCTGGGTGTCCGAGGTCTCGACCTCGGTCCGCAGGTCCTTGACCATCTGATAGGGCTGCAGAACATAGCTGCGGATCTGGTGACCCCAGCCGATGTCGGTTTTCGCGTCGGCCAGCGCCTGGGCCGCCGCCTCCCGCGTCTGCAGTTCCAGCTCGTACAGGCGCGCCCGCAACATCTTCCAGGCCTGTTCCCGGTTCTGGTGCTGTGACCGGCCGGCCTGACAGGCCACGACCGTATTGGTCGGAATGTGGGTCAGACGAACGGCGGAGTCAGTCTTGTTGATATGCTGGCCGCCCGAACCCGAGGCGCGATAGGTGTCGGTGCGCACATCGGCCGGATTGATGTCGATGACAATGGTGTCGTCCACCACCGGTGACACGCCGATGGAGGCGAAACTGGTGTGGCGCTTGGCGGCCGCATCATAGGGGCTGATCCGCACCAGTCGATGCACCCCGGATTCGGACTTCAGCCAGCCGTAGGCATTCGGCCCACTGACCAGAATGGTCGCAGACTTGATCCCGGCCTGTTCGCCCGATTCCTCGGCCTCGATCTGGACCTCATAGCCATGCGCCTTGGCCCAGCGCGAATACATCCGCAGCAGCATCCCGGCCCAATCGTTGGACTCGGTTCCGCCGGCACCGGAGTTGACCTCCAGATAGGCATCGTTGCCGTCGGCCTCACCGGACAGCAGGGCCTCCAGCTCGGCCCGGGCCGCCCGGTCCTTGATCGCCTTCAGTTGAGCGCGGGCCTCCTCAAGGGTGGCCTCGTCGCCTTCCTCATCGGCCATCTCGGCCAGCATGAGGCCATCCTCGAGCTCACGCTCCATGGCCTTGACGGCGTTGATCTGGGCTTCCAGCCGCGAGCGTTCCCGGCTGACGGCCTGGGCCTCGTCGGGCTTGTCCCACAGCGTCGGGTCCTCGACCCGTGCGTTCAGCTCATCGAGCTTGCGGTTGGCGACATCCCAGTCAAAGACGCCTCCTGAGCAGAGCGACGCTCTGCTCGATGTCGGCCTTCATGGCCTCGACATCCGGTCTCATCGCGAACTCCTGCGATCCAAAGGTGAGGCGCGGACATAGAGGGTCAGAGGCCGGGGGTCGAGGGCCAATCCTGTCTCTGTCACCCGCCTAGTACAAACCGCTCAGGTCCTCCGCCGGCTCCTGGCGCGGGGTGGGCGGTGAGGGCGGCGGTGGGGCCGCAGGGCCAGGTGCCGGACCGGCCGCTGCTTCCTGTTCGCGGCGCACGATGTCGTTGTAGTTCTGGGGTCCGGCAGGAATGGCAGGGCCCTGCTCGCGCTGCTCTTCCTCGCGCCGGCGCTCGGTGCCCGGCCGGAAGGCCTCTTCAATCCCGTTGACTGTCCTGAAGATGGCCCCCCGCGGCCGGACGAACGGCCGGGCCGGGCGCTCGCGCAGCGCGTGTTCCATGAAACTGGTGAACACCGGCACGGCGGCCGAGGCTCCGGCCTCTCCCGAGCCCAGCGAGCGATTGTCATCGAAGCCGATAAAGACGCCCACAACGATGTCGGTCGTGAATCCCACGAACCAGGCCGAACGGTACTCATTGGTCGTGCCCGTCTTGCCGCCGACCCAGCGGCCGAGGCCGCGTGCGCTGGCCGCGGTGCCGCGCTGGATCACGCCCTCCAGCATCGAGCTGATCTGGTAGGCCGTGATCGGGTCGATCACCTGGGTTCCGCGCGGCTCGAGGAAGGGCGAGGCCTGACCGTTGAAGGCCCTGCCGCAGTCACGGCACCGCCGCTGGTCGGCGCGGAAAATGGTCTCACCGTCCCGATCCTGGACATATTCGATCAGATAGGGATCGATGCGCCGGCCCCCGTTCACGAAGGCGGCGTAGGCGGCGGTCAGATCGTAGGCAGTGACCTCACCGGCCCCCAGCGAGACCGACAGATTGGGCTGAAGGTTCTTCGACACGCCCATGCGCTCGGACAGTTCGACCACCTTGTCCATGCCGATGGCATTGGCCAGACGGACTGTCATGACATTGCGGGACAGCTCCAGACCCCGCCTGAGAGTCGAGGGTCCGTAGTACTCGCGGCTGTAGTTCTCGGGAGTCCAGCGGCGTCCGCCGGGTCCTCCGGCGAAACTGATCGGGCCGTCGACGATGATGGAGGCTGGCGTGAAATCACCCTCGAGCGCTGCCGCATAGACGAACGGCTTGAACGAGGACCCGGGCTGCCGCCGGGCCTGGGTCGCGCGGTTGAAGCTGGACAGGGCGTAGGAGTAGCCGCCGACCATCGCCAGCACCCGGCCAGACTGGGGCTCGATGGCCACCAAGGCACCGTTGACGGCCGGCACCTGTTTGAGCGCGAACTGCCCGCCATTGCGCCGCTCGACAAAGACCAGATCGCCGCGCCGCAGGGCCCGGTTGGCATTGGCCCAGGCCGCATCTGCCGTCAGCAGGGTGCCGGTCTCGTCGTCGCGTGCCGTCCGGATGCGGACAGCGTTCCCCGACACACTCTCGACCGCAGCAGCCCGCCACTCACGACGCTCCGGGGGGGCTGTCTGGCGCAGGGCCACTGCCTGCCAGCCCGGGGCGAAATCGGTCGTGCCCCAGGCCCCGCGCCAACCGTGTCGCCGGTCATAGTTCTCCAGCCCGCGCATCAGGGCGTCGCGCGCTGCGGTCTGCAGCGACGGATCCAGCGTGGTGCGCATATAGAATCCGCCGGCGTTCAGCTGCTCGCCGAAGTCCGGATTGGCGCGCGCCTGACGTCGGGCCTCCTCGACGAAGAAGTCGGCGTCCTGGTACTCGGCCCGGCGCGGGGCGGCCTGGGTGGTCAGCGGCCGGGCGACGGCCTCGTCATAGGCCGCCTGGGTCAGAAAGCGGTTTTCCAGCATCTCACCCAGCACCCAGTCGCGGCGACCCTTGGCGGCTTCGGGATGGCGTTTGGGATGGTAGTTGTTCGGCCCCTTGGGCAGGGCGGCGAGGAACGCTGCCTCGTCCGGTGTCAGCTGCGCCAGGGACTTGCCGAAATAATTGTAGGCGGCCGAGGCCACCCCGTAACTCCGGTAGCCGAGGAAGATCTCGTTCAGATAAAGCTCAAGGATCTGCTGCTTGGTCAGTGTGGCCTCAAGCCGGCTGGAAAGGATGGCCTCCTTCAGCTTGCGGCCCAGGGTCGATTCGCTCGTCAGCAGGACGTTCTTGGCCACCTGCTGGGTGATCGTTGATCCGCCCTCAAGGCGCCGGCCGGTCGCCGCGTTGAACACGTTCTTGAACATCGCCCGGCCCAGTCCCGAGACATCGATGCCGCCGTGCTGGAAAAAGTTGCGGTCCTCGGCTGCGAGGAAGGCCTCGACCAGCGGCGTCGGGATCTGCTCGTAGGGGACATAGATCCGGCGTTCGTCAGAGAACTCGCCGATCAGCGTGCCGTCGCCGGCATAGACGCGCGTCGCCGTCGGCGGCCGGTAGTCGGCCAGCTCCGAAGCATCCGGCAGATCATGGAACAGCCAGGCAGCATAAACCGCCACGACCAGACCCGCGAGCGCAATCGCGCCCAGCAGGCCGATACCCGCCATCACGAACCACCGTTCG
Source organism: Caulobacteraceae bacterium (assembly GCA_019748095.1). GTDB lineage: Bacteria > Pseudomonadota > Alphaproteobacteria > Caulobacterales > Caulobacteraceae > Brevundimonas. Next base: position 38,777 of record JAIEQA010000044.1, read on the forward strand.
GCAACCTTCACCAGACTCTCCGACAGAACGGCATGGCCTACGGTTTAGCCAACAACGGCGGTGCCGCAAACACGCAGTCGCGAATATCGCACTGTTGACGTCCGGGACTTCCCGAACGACGGGTCACGCGGCCCGGGACAGTCTCTGATGCCCGCGTTCGGTGCCGAGATCGAATCGGGTGACCAGTCGGCCCAGTTCGCGGGCCTTGTCCGACAGCAACTGGCTGGCCGCGGTGGCCTCCTCAGCCATGGCGGCGTTCTGCTGGGTGACGTTGTCCATCTGGTTGATCGCGGCGTTGACCTGCTGCAGGGCCGTGGCCTGTTCTGCGGTGGACGCCGCAATCGTCAGGGCGAGGGCCTTCACCTGACCGACCTCGGTCAGGATGGTCGTCAGGGCGGTGGCGGTGCGGCCAACCAGCTCGACCCCCGAATTGACCTGTTTGCCGGAGTCGAGGATCAGCGCCTTGATCTCCTTGGCGGCATCGGCCGAGCGCTGCGCCAGGGCGCGAACCTCGGACGCCACGACCGCGAAGCCCCGTCCGGCATCCCCGGCGCGAGCCGCCTCGACCCCGGCGTTCAGCGCCAGCAGATTGGTCTGGAAGGCAATCTCGTCGATCACACCGACGATCTGGCTGATGGACTCAGCGCTGTGGGCAATGGCGTTCATGGCCTGGTTGGCGTCATCCGCCACCTCCCCACCCGCCTCGGCCCGCTGCATGGCAGTCGTACTGACGGTTGCGACCTTGGCGGCGCTCTCTGCGGTCGAACGCACGGTGGCGGTAATCTCGTCGAGGGCGGCCGCGGTCTCTTCAAGCGCAGCCGCCTGTTGCTCGGTCCGGCGCGACAGGTTCATGGCAGACCCGGCGATCTCGCCCGTCCCCGATTCCATGCCCAGAACCACCTCGGTCACCTCACCGAGGGTCTCCGACAGGGCGGTCGCCGCATCATTGAAGTCGCGTTTCAGGCGTTCAGCCTTGGGCGCAAGATCCGTTGTGATGCGACGCCCGAGCTTGCCCCCGGCCAGGGAAGACAGGGCTTCGCCAAGGGTCGCGATGATCTCGGCGTCTTCCTCGGCCGCGCGGACACGGTCCAGCTCCACCAATGCTCGCTCGCGTTCGACGGTCTCGCGGTCCCGCGCGCTCTCTTCGGTCAGTCGCAGCCGATCCAGCGCGGAATCCCGGAACTGGGCCACTGCCCTGTCCATCTGACCGATGTCATCGGCCCGGTCCGCCCATGGCGTCTCGATATCCGTCTGACCGGCGGCCAGCCGGTACATGCTCGCCGTCAGCGCCTCGAGAGGACCAAGCAGGCGGCGTGTGCCGTACAGGCAGGCCAGCGTAGCCAGGACGGTCAGGGCGAGGCCAACCATCAGCATCACGTTGCGTGTATCGGTCACGCTCTGCAGGAACTCGGCTTGCGGGATGCCGACATAGAGAATGCCGATCACTTCACCCCGGGCGTTCTTGATCGGATCGTAAGCCGTGAAGAACGGTGTCCCGAGAATGTCGGCCTCGCCCCGGTAGCTCTGCCCGGCCTTGAGGACAGCATCATAGACCGGTCCGGGAGCCAGAGGGGTCCCCACGGCCCGGCTGCCGTCCGGCTTCTTGACGTTCGTCGTCACGCGCGTTTCGCCCATGAAGACTGTCGCCGTCCCGCCCACGAGGGTCTTGATCTGGTCGACGGCCGCGAAATTGTTGTTCAGGGCCGTGTCGCCGACATGGATCGCGCCGTCGCGGATCTCATACCCCTGCCCGTAGCCCCCCAGCACATGCCAGGCGACCCGCATGTTGGCTTCCTGACGTTCCGCCGCCCGGCCCCGGGCATCGTTCGTCATGAGCCAGGAGGTCGTGAGGATCAGACAGAGGGAAAGAAGGGCGAGGCCGGCGACGATCATCAGGGCGATACGCCCCGAAAGGGATTGCAGGGCCTTGCGCATGAACATGAGGTCCGTGGGTTGAATCGCCCTCCGGATACACGATGAACGTTGAATTCCGGGTTAACCGCGCGACGGCGGCGCGGCCGGCGGGGCCGTCGCGGCGACCTGGGCCCCGGCGGGCTGACGGAAGTACCGATCAATGCCCTCGGCAACGGCGCGCACCAGCCTGCGCCTCAGAGCCGTGTCGGCCAGTGTACGCTCATCGTCCGGATTGGTGATGAAACCCATTTCCAGCAGCACTGCAGGCACATCGGGGGCCAGAAGCACCGCCAGGCCTGCGTCGCGATGACTGCGTCGGAGCATCGGATGGTCCGCAGCCTCGAGGTGAGCCAGCAGCACCCGCGCGAACTGGGCCGACCGGTTTTGTGTCGCGCGCTGGGTCATATCCAGCAGGATCCGGTCCACCGACGGGTCGCGCCCGGGAAGATGAAGGTCCCGGTGCCAGTCGTCGGCACGGGTCACCTCACGCACAGCGCGGCTCGCACCCTGTTCAGACAGGGTATAGACGGATGCCCCGCGCGTAGCCGGATCGGCCCCCGCATCGGCATGCAGGGAAATGAACAGGTCAGCGTCGGCACGCCGGGCGATGCGGACCCGCTCGGACAGGCCGACATACACATCGCTCTCCCGGGTCAGGAGGACGCGAAAGCGACCGCTCCGCACAAGCTCGTCGCGCAACATCAGGGCCGCTGCGAGGTTGATCTCGCTTTCGTTGCGATGGGCACCGCGGGCACCCGGATCGCGACCGCCGTGGCCCGCATCAATGACAATCAGGGGTCGCTCGGTCCGGCGAGGCTCTGCCCGCAATGTCGTCGGCCGTTCCGTCGGTGCCGTGCCCGTGGCGGCGACGTCGATAACATAGCGATAGTGGGGCACACCGTCGCCGGGCGGGAGAAGGAACCTGCGCTCGATCCGGGCCGTCCGCGCCAGGCCGAGATGAACCCGCGACGCCGTGCCGGAGGCGCTGACCCGCCAGTCCCGGACCAGCCCCGAGCCCGTACCTGAAACACCACGCCCTGCACCAACCCCCGCAAGGGTCAGAACCATCTCGCCCCGGTCGCCACCCGCGATGACTTCGCCTCTTGCAGAGCGGTTCAGGTCAATGACGACGCGGGTCCTCTGGGTGTCGCCTCCGAACCGGACACCGCGCACGTCCCCGGTCGCCCCGGCTGCGATACCGCGCGAGCTGACCAGCAGCACGGCGACCAGCACCAGCAGGGCAAGTCCGGTCAAGGCCCACTCACGCAGACCCCATGCCGACAGGTTAAAGCGCTTCTGACCGTGCATTCCGACGGCAACTCACAATTCTTGTTGAAGCAACCCTGCCAGCACGCGGTGTGGATTGGGTTAAGCCGGATACGAATTGCGTCCACAGCGGCCCGAGGCGGCGATGTTTGAACCACCGCTTTCCATTCCCGCACGGCTTGCCTATGCTGTTGCTCGTTCGCGAACGATCGCGCCGCCGCTTTGTCGGGTCGGCGCGGCCCCGGCGCGGCGCTGACTTCCCGCCCTTGCGGATCGACCGGCCCGGCGCATCGAATGGCCTGACCCGACGATCGGCGAGACCGGGCTTTCCCGAACCGGACCTTGCGACGCCCCTCGGGCGCGTGCGGGTCCAGGACCGACCAGACCCCATGGGCTTTTCCGCCTGCCTCTTCCTCCGACCGCCAGCCCCCCGCGGGCCGGCGTCAGTCGTGCCCGGCCAATGCCGGAGCGATGGAATGACGCGCGCCACCGCCCCTTACCCCGTTCGGCGAGCCGCCCCTGCCCTCGATGGCAATGGCCGTGCGCGCCAGAGAGATACCTTCAATGTCAAAGACCATGCTTATCGATGCGGCGCACGCGGAAGAAACCCGCGTCGCCATCGTGAACGGCCGCCAGGTTGAGGAATTCGACTTCGAGTCGAAGACCAAACGCCAGCTGCGCGGCAACATCTATCTCGCCAAGGTCACCCGCGTAGAGCCCAGCCTGCAGGCCGCCTTCGTTGAGTACGGCGGCAATCGTCACGGCTTCCTCGCCTTCAACGAGATCCACCCCGACTACTACCAGATCCCGGCCGCCGACCGTGAAGCCATCATGGCCGAGGCCCCGTCGGCCGACGACGAGAACGACGACGAGAACGCCCGCGACTCCGATGACGGCGAGTCCGAAGGCGGCATGGCCGAAGAGGAACGCCTGAAGCGTCGCCTGATGCGGCGCTACAAGATCCAGGACGTCATCAAGCGCCGCCAGATCCTGCTGGTCCAGGTCGTCAAGGACGAACGGGGCGGCAAGGGCGCGGCCCTGACCACCTGGCTGTCGCTGGCCGGCCGCTACTGCGTGCTGATGCCCAACACCGGCAAGGGCGGCGGCATCTCGCGCAAGATCACCCAGGCCAGCGACCGCAAGCGGCTCAAGTCCGCGGCGGCCGCCCTCGACGTGCCGCGCGGCATGGGTCTGATTATCCGGACGGCCGGGGCCAAGCGCACCAAGGCCGAGATCAAGCGCGACTACGAATATCTGCTGCGGCTGTGGGAGACGATCCGCGAAACCACCCTCGCCTCCCACGCTCCGTCGTTGATCTATGAGGAGGAGAACCTGGTCCGCCGCGCCGTGCGCGACATGTTCGACAAGGATTTCGACGGCATCCAGGTCGAGGGCCTTGAGGGCTTCAAGGAGGCGCGCGACTTCATGCGGGTGCTCATGCCCTCGCAGGCAAAGAAGGTGCACCTTTATCAGGGATCGAAGCCCCTGTTCGCCGCCAACGGCATCGAGGAACTGCTGACGCAGATCCACCAGCCGATCGTGCCGCTGAAGTCGGGCGGTTATCTGGTGATCAACCAGACCGAGGCCCTGGTCGCCATCGACGTCAACTCCGGTCGCGCCACCAAGGAACGCAATGTCGAGGCCACGGCCTTCAAGACCAACTGCGAGGCCGCCGTCGAGGCCGCCCGCCAGCTGCGTCTGCGCGACCTCGCCGGTCTGGTGGTCATCGACTTCATCGACATGGACGAGTCCAGGAACAACCGGACCGTCGAACGCATCCTGAAGGACGAGCTCAGCTTCGACCGGGCGCGGATCCAGATGGG
>JAIEQA010000009.1 GCA_019748095.1 Caulobacteraceae bacterium
ACCACCCGGGTCAAGGTGGTCAAGAACAAGGTCGCCCCGCCGTTCCGCGAGGTCATCTTCGACATCATGTATGGCGAGGGCATCTCCAAACTGGGCGAGATTATCGACCTCGGCGTCAAGGCCGGGATCATCGAGAAGTCCGGCTCCTGGTTCAGCTATGACTCCACCCGCATCGGTCAGGGCCGCGAGAATGTGCGCGCCTTCCTGAAGGCCAATCCCGACATGGCCGCCGCCATCGAGGACAAGGTGCGCAAATCCACCTCCAAGATCGCCGAGGAACTGCTGGGTTCGCCCGAGCCGGACGAGGGGCAGGACCTCGAGGGCTGACCGCAGCCCGGGTCCGGAAAGTGCACAAAAGTGCACTGCTTTTTTTTAGAGTTCATCCTCCCTCTCGGGGGAGGTCACAGACACTCCGCCCGGCCGGTCCCCGCGACCCGCCGCCGACCCCCGCGGGGTTCGGGCCGGGCGGAGGTGGGCCGCCCGGCGAAACCCGGGCGGCCCTTTTTTCAGCCCCAAACTCCCGGACCGGCATTCTCAGACCGGCAACCCCAGCGCCCGCAGCGCAGGCTCCGACTTCTCCCGGAAGGGAAAGAAACCCCGGCTCGCCAGCGGCCACAGCGTCTCGTCCCAAGGCCGCCGCACACTCACCAGATCCAGCCCCGCCGCCTGCAGTCCAGGCCGCGCCCCTGCCAGGGCCGACGCCGTCGGGCCGACCGGCGCATACGCCGTGACCACACCCGTTGCCCCCGCCGCCCGCACGGCCTCCACGAGCGCCAGCCCGTCCAGCCGCCCCAGCCGGCTCACCGCCTGTCCGTACCGGCCGGCAGCCCTGCGCTCCGCATCCACCAGCCCCCCGTCCAGAAACCGCCGCGCCAGCTCCCCGCGCTGGTCAATCCCCGGCTCCATCGCCGAGACCACACCACAGATCTCCCACGGCCCGACACTGTCCTCCGGCGTCAGGTCCTCGGTCGTGATCAGCAGCAGATGCGGTCCATCCGGCGTCGCCCCGGCCGCGACCGGCAAGGGCCGCGGCGCCGGTGCCGGCTCCGCGTCCACCGCAAAGGCCACGCTCGCCAGCCCCTTCGGCCGGAACCGCCCCTCGGTGAACCGGGCGATGTTCTCCGCCGTCGCCAGATAGGTCTTGCCCGGCGTCTGCAGCCCCGCCACCCAGCGCCACGACAGGGTGTTGGACGCCGGGTCCCCGTCCAGAAGATGCCGCAGGAAGAAGTCCGCCCCCAGCGCCCACGACAGCTTCAGGGTGAAGATCCAGATCGAGGCGAACCACATCCGCGCATGATTGTGCAGCCAGCCGGTCTGAACCAGCTCGCGCGCCCAATCGTCGAACCCCTCGATCCCCGTCCGGCCCTGCTCGGCCGCCAGAACCGCCTCGCTCCCGGCCTCGCCCCGCGCCCGCCGCCCCGCCACCTCGGCTTCGTACGCCGTCCAGATCTCCGGCCGCATCTCCAGCCAGCCCTTCCAGTAGGTCCGCCAAAGCACTTCCTGGACGAACTTCTCCGCTGCCCGGGGCCCCTGCGCCTCCAGCGCGGCCCGCACCACGGTCTCCTCGCTCACCAGCCGCCGTCGGACCCACGGCGACAGGCCCGACACATGGTCATTGCGGCCCGGCCCGAGATCGATGTTCCGGTTGGCCGAATAGGCCCGGCCCATCTGCGGGGTAAAGGCCTCCATCCGCGCCAGACCCGCCGCCCGGCCGGGCTCCCACGCCGTCACGCCCCCACCGGGCCCCGCGGCCCGAACGCCCGCTGCAACCGCGGTCGCACCTTCAGGAACATCCCATACAGCCGCTCCAGACCCGCCAGCACGACCCGGTTGCGCGCCAGTTGCCCCAACGGGGCCAGCACGGGGATCACCCGCCACATGGCGGCAAAGGCCTCGGCCCCCGACACCATCCGCCCGTCCTCGCGCGCATGGAACCGCGCCAACAGCTCGGCCCGGTCGATCGGGCAGGCCCCCTCCCCGGTCGCCACATCGGTGAAGACGATCGCACCCCGCCGATCCAGCCGCCGCATCAGGGCGATCTCCCGCCGACACAGGGGGCAGTCGCCGTCGAACCACACTTCAAGTCTGGACATCCGCCTATCCTAGCCCCACGCCACCGTCCCGTCCCTGCCCTGCGACCCCGTGTCCGCGCCCCACGACCGAAACTGCAGCGCCCCTTCCCCGGCCGCCGCCTTCTCACCCACAAGGAAACCCGCCATGACCGACGCCGACATTCAGACCCTGACGCAGTTCAACCTGGCCGAGACCGACGACGGCTATCTGCTGGAGATCGGCGGCGACGCCGGGGGCCTCCTGCGGCTGGCCGCCACGCCCGAACAGATCGTCGCCATCCTCGACGCTCTGGACGCCCTCCTTTCGGACGATGACGCCGCCAGCGACCCGGTCGAACCGGCCGACTGAGGGCTTCGCGCGGCGCGGTCACCGGAAAACCTTGGCCGACCGCGCCGCCAGTCTCTATATGCGCGGTTCCTGATCCCGCCGCGCAAACGACTGAACCACCCATGTCCAGCCTGAAACAGATCCGTTCGACCTTCCTCGACTTCTTCGCGGCCGACGGCCACCAGAAGGTCCACTCGGCCCCGCTGGTGCCCCAGAACGATCCGACGCTGATGTTCGTCAACGCCGGCATGGTGCCGTTCAAGGACTATTTCACCGGCGCGGCGACCCCGCCCTACCCCCGCGCGACCAGCTCCCAGAAATGCGTCCGCGCCGGCGGCAAGCACAACGACCTCGACAATGTCGGCTACACCGCCCGCCACCTGACCTTCTTCGAGATGCTGGGGAACTTCAGCTTCGGCGACTATTTCAAGGAACACGCCATCGAACAGGCGTGGAAACTGGTCACCGAAGGCTACGGCCTCGACGCCAAACGCCTGCTGGTCACCGTCTACATCGACGACGATGAGGCCGCCGCGATCTGGAAGAAGGTCACCGGCTTCTCCGACGACAGGATTATCCGCATCGCCGGCTCCGACAATTTCTGGGCCATGGGCGACAACGGTCCCTGCGGCCCCTGCACCGAGATCTTCTGGGACTACGGCGACCACGTCCCCGGCGGCCCTCCCGGTTCGCCCGATGAAGACGGCGACCGCTTCGTGGAGATCTGGAACAACGTCTTCATGCAGTTCGAGAAGGAGAACGACCAGATCGTTCGCAGCCTTCCCAAGCCCAGCGTCGACACCGGCATGGGCCTCGAGCGCATGACCTCGGTGCTCCAGGGCAAGAACTCGGTGTTCGACACCGACCTGTTCCAGACCCTGATCGCCGCCTCCGAGGACGCCACCTCGACCAAGGCCGAGGGCGAACGTGCCGCCAGCCACCGCGTCATCGCCGATCACCTGCGGTCCTCGTCCTTCCTGATCGCCGACGGGGTCACCCCCTCGAACGAGGGGCGCGGCTATGTCCTGCGCCGCATCATGCGCCGGGCCATGCGCCACGCCCATCTGCTGGGGGCCGCCGATCCCCTGATGCACCGTCTGGTGCCGACGCTCGTCAGCGAGATGGGCGAGGCCTATCCCGAACTGGCCCGCGCCCAGGCCTCGATCGAGGACACTCTGAAACAGGAGGAACTCCGCTTCCGCACCACCTTGGGCCGCGGCATGGGCCTGCTGGAAGACGCCACGCGTGACCTGTCCGAGGGCGGGGTCATCCCCGGCCAGACCGCCTTCACCCTGTATGACACCTACGGCTTCCCTCTGGACCTGACCCAGGACGAGGCCCGCCGTCGCGGCTTCACCGTCGACACCGACGCCTTCGACGCCGCCATGGAAGAACAGAAGACCCGCGGCAAGGCCAACTGGAAGGGCTCGGGCCAGACCGCCTCGACCGGCGAATGGCTGGCGCTCAAGGACCGTCTGGGGCCGACCGTCTTCACCGGCTATGACGCCGTCGACGGCTCGGGCGAGGTGCTGGCCATCCTCAGGGACGGCAGCGCCGCCGACAGCGTCGGGACCGGCGAGACCGCCGAGGTCCTGTTCGACCAGACCCCCTTCTACGGCGAGGGCGGCGGTCAGGCGGGAGATCGCGGCGAAATCGAGTGGGCCGGGGGTTCCGCCCGCGTGCTGGATGTCCAGAAGCCGACCGGCGACCTCTATGCCCACACGATCGAGGTCACCTCGGGCAGCCTGTCGATCGGCACCCGCGCCCAACTGCGCGCCGCCCCGGACGCCCGCCTGACCACCCGAGCCAACCACTCGGCCGCCCATCTGGTCCATGCCGCGCTCAAGAACGTGCTGGGCCCCCACGTGGCCCAGAAGGGTCAGTTGGTCGATGCCGAGCGCATGCGCTTCGACTTCAGCCACAACGCCCCCCTGACCGAGGCCCAGATCGAGGCCATCGAGACCGAGGTCAACGCCGTCATCCGCCAGAACCTGCCCGCCACGACCCAGCTGATGGGGCCGGAAGAGGCTATCGCCGCCGGGGCCGTCGCCCTGTTCGGAGAGAAATATGGCGATGAAGTCCGCGTCCTGACCCTGGGCCGCAGCCTCGTGGACGACAAACCCTATTCGGTCGAACTGTGCGGCGGCACCCATGTGGCCCGCACCGGCGACATCGGCCTGTTCCGGATCACGTCCGAAACCGGCATCGCCGCCGGCATTCGCCGGGTCGAGGGCCTGACCGGCGAGGCCGCGCGGCAGCACCTGCTGGCCCAGGCCGGCGTGGCCCGGTCGCTGGCCCAGACCTTCAAGGTCCAGCCCCTGGACGTCCCTGCCCGCGTCGAGGCCCTCTCGACCGAGCGCAAGGCGCTGGAGAAACAGGTCTCCGAGCTCAAGAAACAGCTGGCGCTGGGCGGCGGCGGTTCGGCCCCGGCCGCACCGGAGGCCATCAACGGCGTCAACCTGATCGCCCGCGTCCTCGACGGCGTCGACGGCAAGGGTCTGCGCGGCGTGGCCGAGGACTTCAGGAAACAGGTCGGCTCCGGCGTCGTGGCCCTGATCGGTGTCACCGAGGGCAAGGCCGCCGTCACCGTGGCCGTGACCTCGGACATGACCGACCGTGTCAATGCCGCCGATCTGGCGCGCGCGGCGGTGCTGGCCATGGGCGGACAGGGCGCAGGCGGCAAGGCCGACTTCGCGCAAGGCGGAGCCCCCGACGGGTCCCTCGCCGAAGCCGGTCTGGCCGCCATACGGACCGCTCTGGCGACCTGAGCCACCGCCTCAAGGGAGACCCGGCTCAGACGGGCCAGGTCTCCCGCGACGCCCCCAGCACCTCGCCCGCCATATACAGCGAGCCACAGATCACCACCCGCCCGGCCCCCAGCCGCAGCGCCCGGCTCAGCGCTGCCTCGACCGAGGACGAGCTCTGGGCCCCCAGCCCATGGCCCCGCGCCACCGCCGCCAGGGCTGACGGATCGGCCGCCGCCCCCTCGAACCCGACCGTGAACACATGGGCCCCGGACCCCTTCAGGGCCTCGAAGAATCCGCCGTGGTCCTTGTTGGCCAGCATGCCCACGATCAGGGCCAGCGGCCGGGGCGCTTTCGCCTGCCGCTCGGCCAGGGCCTCCGCCAGCGCCCGCCCGGCATGGGGATTGTGCCCCCCGTCCAGCCACAGTTCGGCCTCGGCGGCCCGCGCCATCTCGCCATAGGGTCCGGCGGTCAGCCGCTGCATCCGCGCCGGCCAGGTCGCCCCCGCCACCCCGGCCGCAATCGCCGTCTCCGGCAGGTCCAGTTCCAGCGCCACCGCGACCGCCAGTCCCGCATTGGCGACCTGATGCGCCCCCCGCAGCCCCGGGGCCGGCAGGTCCAGAAACCGCTCCTGATCCTGGAACACCATTCCGCCCCGTTCGGCCCAGGCGTCGAACTCGACGCCCATGACCGTCAGCGGCGTCACGACCGACCGGGCCTTCGCCTCGATCACCGCCATCGCCGCCTCCGCCTGACGCGCGATCAACCCCCGCGCCCCGGCCTTCAGGATGCCGGCCTTCTCGCCCGCCACACTCTCGATCGTGGTGCCCAGAAACTCCGCATGATCCAGATCGACGGGCGCGATCACGCTCAGCAGCGGCCGCTCGATGACATTGGTCGCATCCAGCCGCCCGCCCAGCCCGACCTCGATAATGGCCAGGTCGGCCGGCACCTCGGACATGGCGACGAAGGCGGCGGCCGTCGTGCTCTCGAACACCGTGGTCTGGACGCCCTGCACCGCCTCGATCCGGTCGAGGATGGCCGACAGCCGCTCGTCGGAGATCAGCTCGCCCGCCAGCCGGATCCGCTCATGGAACCGCACCAGATGCGGCGAGGTATAGACATGGACCCGCAAGCCCGCCGCCTCGGCCATGGCCCGGATAAAGGCGATGGTCGATCCCTTGCCATTGGTCCCCGCCACATGAACCACCGGCGGCAGATGCAGCTGCGGCTGCCCCAGCACGGCGCACAGCGTCCGCATCCGGTCCAGCGACAGGTCGATCTTCTGGGGATGGCGCGCGCGCAGGCGTTCGGAAACGGGATCCATGACGTCTCATACCCTACCCTCTCCCGGAGGGAGAGGGCTTGAGGCCCGCAGAGCGAAGCGATGCGTCTGGGCCGAAAGGGTGAGGGGTTTTACCCTCACCGGTTGGCACACTCCCCTCACCCTTTCGCGCCAGGACGACGGCTGCGCCGCCGTGCGCTCAAGCCCTCTCCCGCCGGGAGAGGGAATCGATGAGGTTGCCCGATGACCGTCCGCGCAATCCTGGCCGTTCCGGGCCAGTGATCAGGCCGCCAGACGCCGCCCGCCCATCAGCATCGACAGGATCCGGCCCAGCGTCTCCGGCAGGTCGGCACGCGCGACCACCCGGTCGACCATGCCCTTCTCCTGCAGATATTCGGCCCGCTGGAATCCAGGCGGCAGTTTTTCGCGGATGGTGCTCTCGATCACCCGGGGTCCGGCAAAGCCGATCAGGGCCCCCGGCTCGGCCAGATGGACATCGCCCAGCATCGCATAGCTGGCCGTCACCCCGCCGGTCGTCGGATCGGTCAGCACCACGACATAGGGCAGTTGCGCGTCCTTCAGCTCCTGCACCGCCAGGGTGGTGCGCGCCATCTGCATCAGCGACAGCGCCCCCTCCTGCATTCGCGCCCCGCCGGCGGCGGTGAAACAGACCAGCGGCACCTTGCGTTCGATCGCGGCCCGGGCGGCGGCGATGAAGCCCTCACCGGCCGCCATACCCAGCGATCCGCCCATGAAGGCGAAGTCCTGAACCACGGCCACGGCCGGCGTTCCGCCGATGTCGCCGAACCCGATCGACATGGCGTCCTTCAGTCCGGTCGCCTTGCGCGCCGCGCTCAGCCGGTCGCGATAGGACTTGCCGTCCGAGAATTTCAGCGGGTCCTCGGCCACGTCGGGCGAGGCGATCGGCTCATATTCGCCGCCGTCAAAGGTGTAGCCCAGCCGCTGCCCGGCATTGATCCGCATGTGCCGACCGGACGGCGTCACCCACAGGGCGGCCTCCAGATCGGGGCGATACAGCATGTCGCCGCTGTCCGGGTCCTTGACCCACAGATTGTCGGGCGTCTCGCGCCGACTAACGATCTTGCGAACGCCCGGGGCGAACCGGCTGAGCCAGCCGCCGCGCTTTTCCTGCGGAGCCTTGGGAGGAGTCTTGTCGGCCATCTGCGTCTCTCTAGACCGTTTCGCCGACGCGCGCACCGCGCACCGCATCGCCGAGGGCCTTGACCTTCGACAGGACGCGCGCGGCCACCGGCTCTCCGGCCTCCAAAGCTGCCGCGACCTCATCGACCAGAACCGAGCCGGCGACCACGGCATCGGCCACGCGCGCGATCTCGGCCGCCCGTTCCGGCGTCTTGACCCCGAACCCGACCGCGACCGGCAGACTCGACGCGCGCCGCACCCGCTCGACGGCCGGAGCCACCGAGGCCGACTGGGCCTCCTTGACCCCCGTCACGCCGGCCACCGAGACATAATAGACAAAGCCCGAGGTCCGCCGCGCGATCAGCTCCAGCCGCGCGTCATCCGAGGTCGGGGTGGCCAGCCGGATCAGCGAAACCGACGCTGCATCCAGGGCGTCGGTCAGGGGATCGGCCTCTTCCGGCGGACAGTCGACGACGATACAGCCGTCCACACCGGCCGCCGCCGCGTCGCGCGCGAAGGCTTCATAGCCATAGGACTCGATCGGGTTCAGATAGCCCATCAGGATCAAGGGTGTGTCTGCATCGCCCTCCCGGAAGGCGGCCGCCAGATCCAGGGTGCCTCTCAGCGTCAGCCCGGCCTTCAGCCCCCGCAGCGCCGCGCGCTGGATCGGCGGCCCCTCGGCCATCGGATCGCTGAACGGAAAGCCCAGCTCGATGATGTCGGCCCCGGCTGCGGGCAGACCGCGCAGAATCGCCAGCGCCTCGTCGCGCGTGGGGTCACCGGCCATGACATAGGCGACAAAGCCGGCCCGGCCTTCGGCTTTGAGGGCGGCGAAACGGGCGTCGATACGGGCGGTGGTCATTGGGCGGACGGACTCATGGGAGAGGCGGGCGCGGTCGTGGGCGCAGGGGCCGCGCAGACGTCACCCGGAATGGTGGCCATACCGATATAGCCCGGGGCCTCCGGACTGGCAGGTCGGTTGGTGTCATAGAAGGCCTGCAACTGCATCCCCTCGCAGCCGCCGCCCGGCAGGCGTTTGACGAACACCACCCGGTTGTCGTCCCCTGCCGCAGGAATCCAGCCTTCCGCCTCGAAATGGGCGACATAGGCCTCGGCCAGGGTCCCGATCGCTGCCAGTGGTGCCGTCACGCAGAACGCCTGCCCAGCCATGCCATAAAGGTTGCCGCAACTGGCATCCAGGGTTGCACCAGTCAGCACGGGGGCCTCAACGGGCATGCCCCGGGGCTCCGTCTGCGTCTGAGCCAGCGCGGTGCCGGCAACCAGCACCAACCCCAGGCCGAGGGCCACGCTCCGGACAGTCGGCATATTCACAACTCCACACCCAGATGCTGCGCCACGGCAAAGATGTCCTTGTCGCCCCGTCCGCACATGTTCAGCACCACATCGCCGCCCTTACCCACCTCGGCCGCGATCTCGCCGATCCGGGCCAGGGCGTGGGCGGGCTCCAGCGCCGGAATGATCCCCTCCAGCTTCGAGCACAGCTGGAAGGCCTCCAGCGCCTCCATATCCGTCGCCGCCCGATACTCGGCCCGGCCCATATCCTTCAGCCAGGCGTGTTCGGGCCCGATCCCCGGATAGTCCAGCCCGGCCGAGATCGAATGCCCTTCCAGAATCTGTCCGTCATCGTCCTGCAGCAGATAGGTCCGGTTGCCGTGCAGCACGCCCGGCCGTCCGCCCTGCAGCGACGCCGCATGGTCCGGCCCGTCCAGACCCCGTCCGGCGGCCTCGATACCGATCAGCCGCACACCCGCATCCTCGATGAACGGGTGGAACAGGCCGATGGCATTCGATCCGCCGCCGATCGCCGCCACACAGGCGTCCGGCAGCTTGCCGCGCCGGGCCAGCATCTGGGCCTTCGTCTCCTTGCCGATCACGCTCTGGAAGTCGCGCACCATGGCCGGATAGGGATGAGGGCCCGCCGCCGTGCCGATGAGGTAATAGGTGTCCTCGACATTGGTCACCCAGTCGCGCATCGCCTCGTTCATGGCGTCTTTCAGCGTGCCGCGACCGCTGGTCACCGGGACCACCTCGGCCCCCAGCAGCTTCATGCGGAACACGTTCGGCGACTGCCGCTGCACATCGGCCGCGCCCATATAGACCACGCACTGCAGGCCGAAGCGGGCACAGACGGTCGCCGTCGCCACCCCGTGCTGGCCGGCCCCCGTCTCGGCGATGATCCGCTTCTTGCCCATCCGCATGGCCAGCAGGATCTGGCCCATGCAGTTGTTGATCTTGTGCGCACCGGTGTGATTCAGCTCGTCACGCTTGAACCAGATGTTCGCAACGCCCCCGTGCTGTTCCGACATATGAGCCGTCAGCCGCTCGGCGAAATACAGCGGGCTGGGCCGGCCGACATAGTGGGTCAGATAGTCATCCAGCTCGGCCTGGAAGGTCGGATCCGCCTTGCAGCGCTCATAGGCCTGGTTCAGCTCCAGCACGAGCGGCATCAGGGTCTCGGCCACGAACCGCCCGCCGTAGGGACCGAACCGGCCCTCCGCGTCGGGCATGGCGTACTGGTTGGGGAGGATGGCGTTCACAGCGGTCAGCTTTCGCGCAGGCGTGGGCCAGAAATGCGGCCCATGGGGAAAACGATCAGGCCACGGCCTTCAGGAAGGCTGCGATCCGGGCCGCGTCCTTAACACCGGGCGCGCTTTCGACGCCAGAGGACACATCCAGCAGGGGCGCGCCGCTGATCGCCGCAGCCGACGCCGCATTGTCGGGTGTCAGGCCGCCCGCGAGGAACCAGTCGTGCCGATAGGACCGGCCTCCCAGCATCGCCCAGTCGAAGCTGGCCCCGACGCCGCCGGGCAGATCGGACCCCTCCGGCGGCTTGGCATCGAACATCAGATGGTCGACGTGATCCGCCCAGCCGTCCGCCGCCTCCAGATCCGCCGCGGTCGACACGGGAAGGACCTTGATGATCCCCGCCCCCGTCAGCGTCCGCACCTGATGCGCCCGCGCCACCGTCTCGCGCCCGTGCAGCTGCACGAAGTCCGGCCGCAGATGCGCCCCGATCCGGCTCAGCAGATCATCGTCCGCATCAACCGTCACGGCCACGATTCCCGCCCGGCCCCGCGCCCGCTCGAACAGAGGCCGGGCGTCCTCGGGCGAGATGTCGCGCGGGCTTCGGGCAAAGAACACCGCCCCCACAAAGGCCGCCCCATGCTCGAGGGCGGCATCCAGGGTGTCGGCCGTGGTCAGGCCGCAGATCTTGGCACGTGTCATGGCCCGCTCGTGGTCTGGACGGGCCCTGTGGTCAAGCCCGGTAAAGCCCCGCGTCCGGGTCAGACTCACCCCGCACCTCCGCCGCGACGACCTGGCTGGCGATCACCGAATAGGTGATGCCGTTGCCGCCAAAGCCCATCACCGCCCAGGCGTGATCCATCCCCTCCACCGGCCCGATCAGGGGCAGGCCGGTCGCGCTCTCGCCGAAGGCCCCGGCCCAGCTGTAGTCCACCTCGAACGCCACCTCGGGCAGCAGGGCCTTCAGCTTGCCGGCGATGGTCTCGCATTTGCGCTTCAGCTTCGCCGGATCGTCATGGGCCAGCGGATCTGCCTCATCCTCCCCCCCGATGATCAGCCGGCCGTCGCTGGCCATGCGGAAATAAAGGTACGGATCCGACGCCTCCCAGACCAGCGTGTCGCGCAGCCACGCAGGGCACTTCGCCCGGGGCTTGGACGCGAGGGCCCAGGTCGAAATCACCTTCGCCCCCGGCGTCGGCACGCCCCTGGGGAACTCATAGCCGCAGCAGAAGATGACCTTGCGCGCCCGGACCGACAGGCCCGCATCGGTCGTCACCGTCACCCCGTCCGGATCGGACAGTACATCCAGCACCTCGAGCGGCGAATAGACCTTCGCCCCGTCGGCAACGGCACGCCGCAGCAGACCGGCCGCCAGCCGGGCCGGATCGGCACTCGCCGACCCCTCCGACAGGATCGCCCCGGTCCGCTCCATCCCCCAGGTGTCCCGAAGCGCGGCCGGACCCACATACCGGCTCTCCAGGCCGAGCGCGGCGCGGGCGTCGGCCTCGGCCTCCAGCGCCCGGTGGCCGTATTCGTTGCCGGCCAGATAGAGCGAGGCCTTGTCCTTGAGGCCGCAAGGAATCCGCTCCCGGGCCACGATCTGTTTCAGGTCGTCCACGGCCGCGCGCGACCGGCGATAGGCCCGGGCGGCATCCGCGGGGCCGATCTTCTCCGCCAGGGCCGTCAGCGGCAGGTCGATCTCCCACTGCAGCATGGCGGTCGACGCGACCGTCGACCCCATCAGCGGTGGCCGCCGGTCCAGCACCGCCACCGAATGGTCCCGGCTCAGTTCGCGCGCCATGAAGGCCCCGCTGATCCCCGCCCCGATGATGGCGACATCCACGCTGATCGCCCGCTCCAGCGACCGTACCGGTACGCCGAGGCCGGGGCTGTCGGCCCAGACTGAGCGTCCGGTCCGCAGGTTTTTCTTCAGGGTCGCGCCGGCCATGATCACTCCTTGGAAGCGGAGCCATAAGTCCGGACCCGCGTCCCGGTTCCGTCAGGCGAAGATCGCCGCGATCTCCCCCTCGGTCGCCGGCCGCCACGCGCCCGGGGCCAGATCCTCCGGCAGCGCCAGTCCACCGACCCGTTCCCGGTGCAGGGCCTCGACATGATTACCGGTGGCCGCGAACATCCGCCGCACCATGTGATAACGCCCCTCGGTCACCGTCAGCCGCGCCTCGGTCGGCGACAGCACCTCCAGCACAGCCGGGGCCAGCGGCTTGTCCTCGCCCTCCAGCACCAGCCCCCCGGCCGCGAACAGCGCCGCCTCGGTCCCCGCCAGCGGCCGCGCCAGCGTCGCGCGATAGACCTTGGCCACATGGCGTTTGGGGCTGATCACCCGGTGCAGCAGGTCCCCGTCGTCGGTCAGCAGCAGCAGGCCGGAGGTCTGTTTGTCCAGACGCCCGATGGTGGAAATGGCTGGATCCCGCCGCCGCCACCGTTCGGGCAGGACGTCATAGACCAGATCCCCGTCCTCCTTGTGGGAACAGGTCATGCCCAGCGGCTTGTTCAGGATCAGCACCAGTCCCGCCGGCGGGTCCAGCGGCCGCCCGTCCACCTGCATCCGCGACGGCAGGTCCGGCGTCACCGCGATCCGCTTCGACACATCGGTCAGATCGACGCCGTCCAGAACGATGCCCCCGACCTTGCCCAGCCGCGCGATCTCGCTGCGCGAGCCATAGCCCATCGACCCCAGCAGCTTGTCGACGCGGCTGGTCGGCGGCTTGCTCACTTCATCGCCTCGAACAGCTTATAGCCCCCGCCGTCGGTTCCCGGCGTCACCCGCCGGAAGGCGGCCTTCAGCTCGGCCTCATAGGGCAGGTGCCGGTTGGCCACGAGCCACAGCGTCCCACCCTTCTTCAGCATGGCCGCCGCCTTGACGATGAAGGCCTGACCCAGCCGCCGGTCCTCGGCCCCGCCGTCATGGAAGGGCGGATTGCAGACGATGAAGTCCAGGGCACCCGCCGCCTCCAGCGTCCGCACATCGGCCCACTCGAACGTCGCGCGCGGATCCTCGACATTCCTGCGCGCCGCCTCGACCGCCCGCCGATCCAGATCGATCAGCCGCAAGGCCGTCACCGCCGGACTGCGCAACACCACCGTCGCCAGAGCCCCATAGCCACACCCCAGATCCGCCCCAGCCCCCTTCAGCGCCGGCAGATGCGCCGCCAGCAGGGCCGAGCCGCCGTCGATCCGGTCCCAGGCGAACACCCCCGGCTGCGACCAGGCCTCCAGCCCCTCGACCCGCTGCATCGCCCCGGCCGCGATCGCCGTCTCCAGCCCGGTGACCACCTCCGGCTTCAGCACGACACAGCGCCGGTGGTGCGCCTTGGCGCTCTCGCCGACCTCCAGGCCAAAGCCCTCCAGCTCCTTCTTCAGCCGCGATCCGCCGCGATCCTTGGGGGCCATGACATCCAGCCGCCCGCCAACCTGCAGCACCCTCAGCGCCTGGGCCAGCACATAGCGCCGCTCCAGCACGCCCGGAGGCGCATAGACCATGGCCGCCTCCACCGACCCGTCGGCCAGGGCCTCAATCGGGGTCGAGCCGGGAATGCGGGGCGAGGTCTGGGTCGCCGCGCCCGGCGGGTCGAACACCAGCGGCGGGCGGTCATACAGGATCGATGTCGTCATCGGCGGTCCATAGTCGTTTCGACCGCTCGAGGAAACCGGAGGCGTGGACAGGTTTGGCAAGGTTTGCCATCATCTATTCCGCACAGGAGCCGCCCCATGGCCACCATGAACATCTCTCTGCCGGATGCGATGAAGGCCTGGGTCGAGAAGCAGACCGAGGGTGGTCGCTACGCCAACGCCAGCGATTATGTCCGCGACCTCATCCGGGCCGAACAGATGAAGGCAGAGAAGATCGCCCATATGCAGCGGCTGATCGATGAGGGCCGGGCGTCTGGCATCAGCAACCGGACCATGAAGGACATTCGCGAGGAGGCGCTCGCCCGGATCGCCGCTCGCAACGCAGCGGCGTGAGCCGGTACCGGACATCCGAAAAGGCGGATGAGGATCTGATGGCCCTCTACGAACAGGGGTACGCGCTCTTCGGACCCCGTCAGGCCGACCAGTACCTTGAAGACCTCGAGCGGGCGTTCCAGCGAATTGCCGAGTTCCCCGGACTGGGACGGTTGCGCACCGACTATACGCCGCCGGCCCGCATCCTGCCTTTCAGGTCCCACGTCATCGTCTATGACGAGGAGGACACCGGCATCGTCATCGTCCGCGTCCGGCACGCGCGGGAGGACTGGAGAAGCGATCCGCGAGGATCGGAAAGCGAACGCGAATGACCCTGACCCACCCCATCCACATCGGCGTCGGCGGCTGGACCTATGAGCCGTGGCGCGGCGTCTTCTATCCGGCCGACCTGGTCCAGAAGCGCGAGCTGGAGTTCGCGTCGCGCGCCCTGACCTCGATCGAGATCAACGGCACCTACTATTCCACCTTCAAGCCCGACAGCTGGATGAAGTGGCGCGACGAGACGCCGGACGGCTTCGTCTTCTCGGTCAAGGCCAGCCGCTACTGCACCAACCGCAAGATCCTGTCCGACATGGGCGAGTCCATGGACCGGTTCCTCGGTCAGGGCCTGACGGCGCTGGGCGACAGGCTCGGCCCCATCAACTGGCAGTTCATGGGCACCAAGAAATTCGACCCCGAGGATTTCGAGGGCTTCCTCAAACTGCTGCCCGGTGATCGCGACGGCGTCCGCCTCCGCCATGCGGTCGAGGTCCGCAACCCGACCTTCGACACCCCCGCCTTCTACGATCTGGCGGCGAAGTACGGCGTCGCCATCGTCTATGCCGAGGATGACGAGGCCCCCGAATGGCCCCGCATCGACCAGCCCACCGCCGACTTCACCTATGCCCGCCTGATGTCCAGCCGCGAGGACGAGCCGACCGGCATGTCCCCGACCGAGCTGGACGCCCTCGCCGACCGGACCCGGGCCTGGGCGAAACGCGGCGCGGTGTTCGCCTATTTCATCGCCGGGGCCAAGGTGCGGAACCCGGCGGCGGCCCAGGCCCTGATCAGGAAGCTGGGCTGAGACGCCATCGGCAGCCCCGACGCAGCCGGCAGCGTTCCAGCGGCCATGACACTGTCCGGTTCGCGGCCGGATACCGATGGCGTGGCCCGACCCGTTGCGGACGTTCGGCAGCGCTGACAATGTTGAATCAGTTGGTCTGCGGCCAACCTGGACGTGAAGGCGTTGAGAATGAGGATGCTCAGTTCTCTGGCGGCCGCCATGACGGTGCTTGCTACGCCAGTGACCGCTCACGAGTTCCTGGACTATTTCGCGTATGGCCGGACGGAACTCTCGCCAGCCGGCTATCAGATGGTCCGGTCGGTCGCGCCCTATTCGCGAACGGGTCACCCAAAACGCATCCTGATCGCCGCACACATGGATACTGCTGAAGCGGGAGAGTTCTCTGAGGAATTGAGCCGCCAGCGGGCGCAAAGGGTGGCGACTGAGCTGGTGATGTTGGGTATCGATCCCGCACTTCTCGAGATGCAGGGCCGGGGTGCCTCGGCACTGGCCCGTCCGACGCCTCCCGATACGTCGGAGCCGCTCAACCGGCGCGTCACGGTCGGCATATACTTCTAGAAGCTGGCCACGAGGGAGGTCTGTTTGCCATCCCGATGCGACCCTCGGAGGGTCGGCTTTCGGGCGATGGACCAATTATCCGCTTTCCGCCTGACGGGTGAAGACCGATCTCGACCCGTTGCGGACGTTGCTGAACGCGCTAGGCTCAGTCTCAACCAAGCTTGTACGCGAACCTACGTGCAATCCAGAGGCCCCATGCCGATCATCTTCGAAACGGATGAGACTCTTCAGAGGGTGACCGTCACCATTCCGGCAGGCACGCGATGGGCAGCGTTCGAGACCGCTGCACGCGCTGCGATCGCCCGAACGCCTGACCTGACGGACTGGATGTGGATCATCGACGATCAGGGTCCGATCGAAGATATCGACGTCGAGGGCATGGTCCGTATAGGCGAAGACTTCCGGCGGTTCAGCCGGCCCCCCTTGCGCCGGACCTACACGATTGTCGTCACTCAGGACCGCCACTTCGATACCTGGCTCCGGGTCGTTGATCTGAACCACGAGAACCGAAAGCACTTTCCTGCACCGACGCTGTCAGCGGCCCGGGCTCTCCTGGATCAACTTACGGGTACTGACGTCAGCGCCAATCGATTCTAGTCCGCGACATCGCGATGGGATGGCCTTCGAATGTGTGCTTCCCCCCCATCTGCGACCCTCACAGGGCCGGCATTCGGGCAATGGACCGACTGTCCAGTTCCGGCCTGCCAAATCATGACCGATCCCGCCCCGAAGGAGACGTCCCATGCGGTTGGTCGAACATTCAAGTTGTGAAATGTTGATCCAATGAACAGCCCTCCGATCTTCATGCAAGAGCCAGCTATCGTTCTAGGCGATTTGACCTTGGTCGAGATGATGTTGGCGGCTGGTGCATTGTTGGCGATAGTGGCGGTGCTTTGGAAAATCGCCAGGTGGTTTGACCGCCAAGGTCACAGCATACCCCCGATCCGGGCAATCGACATCCACATCAAGCGGATAGAACAGGAGGCGGCTGATCGGTCCCCCGAGCCGGAGACCGACAGCCCGCCCAGGAAGAAGCTCCTCGACGACCGCTAACCACCCCTAGGCGACCCTCAGAGGGTCCGCTTCCGGGCAACGGATCGAATGTCCGCTTTCCGCCGGGCAGGCGATGACCGATCCCGACCCGTTGCGGACATTCAGATCGCTACAGCCACACGGATAGCCGTTCAGCTCAAGGCAGGGCTGCGAACTGCTCGACCTTGCTGGTCGGACCGGAAACAATCAGCAAGTCGCCCTCGACCACCAACGTGTCCGGCTTCGCATAGGTGAAGTCCTGACGCGGGCGTTTCACGCCGACCACGGTGATCCCGTGCCGGGTCCGCAGCGCGGATTCGGCCAGGGTCTTGCCGAGCGCCTCGCGGGGCGGCCGGGTCTTCACGATGGCGAAATCGTCGTCGAACTCGATGAAGTCGATCATCTTGCCGGTCACCAGATGGGCGACGCGCTCGCCCATCGCGGCCTCCGGAAAGACGACGTGATGGGCACCGGTTTTTTCCAGGATCTTGCCGTGGTTCGCGGTGACGGCCTTGGCCCAGATGTCGGGCACCCCCAGCTCGCTCAGGGCCAGAACGGTGAGTACACTGGCTTCAATATCCGATCCGATGGCGACGACCGCATGGAGGAAATCCGCCGCACCGAGTTTGCGCAGGGCGTCGATGTTGCGGCTGTCCGCCTGCACGACATGGGTCAGCTGTTCGGACCAGCTCTGGACAAGCGACAGGTCGGCGTCGATGGCCAGAACATCGTGCCCCATGTGGGTCAGACTCTGCGCAACCGCTCCGCCGAACCTGCCGAGGCCGATGACAAGAACGCGGTTCCCCCGGCCATTTTTCGATCTAGCCAACAATGGGACGCTCCTCTGGATAGCGATAGGGGACGTGGCGGGTCCGCAACGCGAGGGCCGCGGCCACGGTGATGGTGCCGACCCGGCCGATGAACATGAGGGCGATCAGGATCAACTGGGCTGCGGGTGGCAGATCGGCGGTGATCCCGGTGCTCAGTCCGACCGTCGCGAAGGCGGAAATCACTTCGAACAGGACCCGGTCGAGCGGGAAGGTCGTCATCGACAGGATGGCAAGGGTGGCGAGACCGACCAGGCCCACAGCCATCAACACGACCGCCAGCGCCTGACGCTGCACGTCAGGGCAGATGCGCCGTCTGAATACCGTGACGTCTGACCTTCCCCGGATTTCCGCCCAGACCACGAAACCCAGCAGCAGGAAGGTGGTCACCTTGATGCCGCCGGCCGTCCCGGCGCTGCCGCCACCGATCAACATAAGTCCGTTGGTGAACAGCAGGGTCTCGGGTCGCATCTGTCCGACATCCACCGTGTTGAACCCCGCCGTGCGGCTCATGACCGAGTGGGTGAAGGCGTTCAGGGCCTTTCCGCCGACAGTGAAATCGCCGATCGTGGCGGTATTGTTCCATTCGGCGATCAGGACAGCAAGAAACCCCGCGAGAAGCAGTCCGACGGTGCCGTAAACAGTCAGACGGGCGTGGACTGACCACGCATCAGGCCGTCGCCAACCGGTGCGAAGCTCGGTGATCACGGGAAAGCCCAGACCGCTGACGATGATGGCGACGGCCAGCGGCAGCAGGATGACCGGGTCGAGCGCAAAGCGTACGAGGTTGTCGGAATAGGTCGAGAAGCCGGCGTTGTTAAACGCAGAAACCGCGTGAAAAAGCCCGTTCCAGATCGCTGCTCCCCAAGGCTCTCCATAGGTGGTGTGGAGCCGGACAATGATTACCGCCGCGACGAGCAGCTCGAACAGGACTGTCACGACAAGGAGCGTGGCCAACACGCTTTTGACGTCACCGAGGGTCAGGCTCTTGGTTTCGGTCTGAACAGCCAGCTGCCGTCCCAGCCGCATCCGTCGGGTAATCATCAGGCCGAGCAGCGTCGCCCCGGCCATGATGCCGAAGCCGCCGACCTGAAACAGCGCCATGATCACGCCCTGGCCGAAGGGCGTCCAGTAGGTGGCGGTGTCGACGACGATCAGGCCGGTAACGCAGACTGCCGACGTGGCTGTGAACAAGGCCGTCAGGAAGGGCGCAACCTGCCCGTCGGTACTTGAAAACGGCAACAGGAGCAGGATCGTGCCGACCACGATGGTCGCCAGAAACGCCAGGGGGACGATCCGCGTGGGATGATCCAGGATGGGTCGTCGCAAGGCTCGCCTCCGGCAATCCGGCGCGGGTTATACCCATTCTGTTTCGTGGGGAAGTCACCCTGCCCTTCTCGTCAGGACGTGTCGTCTCGCTGACCACAGGAACCGACAAACCACTATTGCGCAGTGCACCCTCAGGGAACCGGCTGTCCGCTCACCACCCTCAACAGCCCTTCCCAAAGTCCGCTCCTTGGAGACGCGGGGCTCGGTCTTCGCCTGTGATCTCCGGGACCCGGGTCCGCAACCCGGCCGCAGCGCAGACCCTGATCGGAAAGCCGGACTGAGGCCGCGCCGATACGTCCGATTCTGACGCACGGCCGTGCCAGGGTGACTTTGGGGGTCGGACGCGGCCCGATGCAGGGGTGGCCCAAGTGGACCCAGTGGACTCAGTGGACTCAATGGACTCTGTTTTTCGGAGTCCACTTCGCCTTGCGGCAACCCGCCGCCAGCCACATCTAAAAGGCCCTGCCGACAATCCGGACTGATCCCTCATGCCCATCGCCACACGCGCCTTCGCCGCCGTCGCCGCCGACAGGCCGCTGGAGCCCTACAGCTTCGAGCGCCGCGATCCGGGTCCGGACGATGTCGCGATCGACGTGAAGTTCTGCGGCGTCTGCCACTCCGACCTGCATGTGGCCCACAACGACCTGGGCAACACCCGCTACCCCATCGTCCCGGGGCACGAGGTCGCCGGCGTCGTCTCGGCGGTCGGGGCCAATGTCACGAAGTTCAAGGTCGGTGACCGGGTCGGGGTCGGCTGTATGGTCGACAGCTGCCGCACCTGCGCCCCCTGCCGTGAGGGCGAGGAACAGTACTGCGTCCCCGGCATGACCCAGACCTATGGCTCGGCCGATCCCAAGGGCGGACCGGTCAACCAGACCATCACCCAGGGCGGCTATTCGGACCACATCACCGTGGACCAGAACTATGTCCTGTCGATCCCCGACTCCATCCCGCTGGACGCCGCCGCCCCCCTGCTGTGCGCCGGCATCACCACCTATTCGCCGCTGAAACACTGGAAGATCGGCCCGGGGTCCAAGGTCGCGGTCGTCGGCCTCGGCGGTCTCGGCCATATGGCGGTCAAACAGGCGGCGGCCATGGGGGCCGAGGTCACCGTCATCTCCACCTCCGATCGCAAGAAGGCCGATGCCGAGCGGATGGGCGCGAAGCATTTCCTCATCAACACCGACAAGGCGGCGATGGCGGCGGCGGCCGAAAGCTTCGACCTGATCATCAACACCGTGTCCGCGACCCATGAAATCGCCGGGCAGGTCCAGCTGCTGGCCAGGGACGGCACCATGGTCATGCTGGGTCTGACCACCGAGGGTCTGCCGGTCTATGCCATGGGCCTGCTGTGGCGCCGCCGTTCGGTCGCCGGTTCCCTGATCGGCGGCATCCGCGAGACCCAGGAGATGCTGGACTTCTGCGCCGCCAACGCCATCGCCTGCGACGTCGAGGTCATCGCCCCCGACCGCATCAACGAGGCCTATGAGCGGATGGGCAAGTCGGACGTCCGCTACCGCTTTGTGCTGGATATGGCGCGCCTCTGAGACGCGGCGGGCAACCTGCGGCCGGGACGCGAGCGTCCCGGCCGCAGGTTGCCCCGCTCACTAGCCACTAGCCACTAACCACGAGCCACCCTAAACCTGTGCGGGAACATGGCCCGCACCAGACGGGACTGTCAGGGAAACAGGAACGCACATGGCTCGAGTGGCTTTCGTCACGGGTGGAACCCGCGGGATCGGCAAGGCAATCGCCCAGCGCCTCAAGGAAGACGGCCTGCTGGTCGCCGCCGGCTATTCCGGCAATGCCGAAGCCGCCGAGGCCACGGCCCGCGAACTGGGCGTCATGGTGGTCAAGGGCAATGTCGGCTCCTATGACGACTGCGCCCGCGCCGTGGCCGAGGTCGAGGCCGAACTCGGCCCGATCGACGTGCTGGTCAACAATGCCGGCATCACCCGCGACGGCTTCTTCCACAAGATGAGCGCCGACCAGTGGTCCGACGTCATCCGCGTCAATATGGACAGTGTGTTCAACATGACGCGCCAGGTGATCAACGGCATGCGCGACCGCGGCTACGGCCGGATCGTCAACATCTCCTCGATCAACGGCCAGAAGGGCCAGATCGGCCAGACCAACTATTCCGCCGCCAAGGCCGGCATGATCGGCTTCACCAAGGCCCTGGCGCTGGAAAACGCCCGCAAGGGCGTGACCGTCAACTGCATCGCCCCGGGCTATATCGACACCGAAATGGTCGGAGCCATGGACGAAAAGGTGCTGGCGGCCATCGTCGCCCAGATCCCCGTGGGTCGTCTGGGCAAGGGCGAGGAGATCGCCGACATGGTGTCCTGGCTGTCCGGAGAGCGTGCCGGATATGTCACAGGCTGCACCCTGTCGCTGAACGGCGGTCAATACCTCGTCGGCTGACACAGCATCGCCCAAAATCCGCCGCGCCCGGCGCGCAACCCTTTCTCCCATGAGTTCAAGGGTCAAGGTCGAGGCGGTGCGAAGGCCGATCCCGGCGGCGCTGGCGGTCGCCGCCGCCGCCCTTGCCTGTCTGGTCGGGCCGGCGAGTGCCAACGCCCTCAACGGCGACCAGCTTCGCGCCAACGTCCAGGCAGAACAGGGGCGCGCCATCAGCGTCCGGCCATCCGTGTCGGGCGCGCCGCCGTCCGGGCGATATCTGTCGGAAAGCGGCGAACCCTTCATCTTCGACGGGACCCGGAATCGCCCCCTGTTCCGCTTCGAACGCCGGACCGAAACCTGGGTTCTGCGCCCCACCCCGGCGCCGCGGGGAGACGTCATCTATCGCAATGATGCCGGGGCCCAGATTCTTCGCGTGACCCCGGGCGGCGGCGTCACCCTCTATACCCAGCGCGCGCCGAACGGTTCGCCGGCCTCCCTCGTCGGCGGGGCCGCTCCGCTGGTGCTCCCGCCGCTGGGTCCGATCGGACTGTTCAGCCTGATGAACCAGCGCGGCAGTCAGGTCAGCCAGGCGCTGGGCCGACTGGTGGTGATCAACCTGTCCGGGGACCAGTCAGAGGAACTGATGGTGGACGCCCTGATGGTCACGACCGAGGCTGTGATCCGCATGGCCCGCTCGCCGACCTGGCGCGCGGAACTTGAAACACTCCGCAGCATCACCCTGATCGAGGGCAACCGGGCCTCCGTCACCTTCCGGCGCGGCGATCTTCTGGTCGTGGTCAACCCGGCCCAGGAACTCGAGGGTCGCCCCTCGTCGTCCACCATCATCCGCGCCGTCTCCAACGCCGACTGATCAGCCCGCGAAACTGTCCTTGGCCGCGCGTCGGCGGGCAAATCCGGCCGCATCCCCGACCGTCAGGAAGGGATTCAGATCGCGTTCCACCCCCATCGTCGTCGGTACGGTCGGTTCGCCCCGCTCCCGTGCTGAAAAAATGGCCGCAGCGTGCGCCCGCGTCTCGGGTCGGTCATCGACACTCAGCAGAAACCGGGCATTGGCCGCCGTATACTCGTGTGCGCCGTACAGCACCGTCTCGTCCGGCCAGGCCAGCAGGCGGCCCAGACTGTCCCACATCTGCTCCGGTGTGCCCTCGAACAGCCGTCCGCAGCCCAGCGGAAACAGGGTGTCGCCCGTGAAGGCGATCCCGTCCGCCACCGACCGGAACACCACATGGCCAAGGGTATGCCCCGGCGTCGCCGTGACATGCAGCGCGGTCTGGCCGACCATCACGACATCCCCCTCCTCCACCACGCGATCAAGCGGTGCCACCCGCCGGACCTCCTCGGGACCATGGATGTCACAACCAGTCTCCGCCTGCAGCCTCGCATTCCCTTCGGTGTGGTCGCCGTGCCAGTGGGTGTTGATGATCCGGTCCAGCCGGCCCCAGCCCAGCGAAGCGATGGCATCCAGAATGACCTGGGCGTCCGGCGTATCGATCGCCGCAACCGTCCCGGTCGCCGCGTCGCGGGCGAGAAAGGCATAATTGTCGGTCCGGGCCGGGAACAGGTGAACGGTCAGGGGCATCGGTCGTCCTTGGTGCAGCGGCTGTGATGGCCATATAGTCCTCACCATGCGGCGCGCCATCGAAGACCTGCGAACCTTCTACGGCGAGCCGACCGGCGCTCTGGTGCGTCGGCTGCTGGCCCGGCGTCTGGACGATGCCTGGGGCGAGGCCGCCGGCTGCGATGTTCTGGGCATCGGCTACGCAACACCCTGGCTGGACGCCTTCGTCGGCGCGCGCCGCGTCATCGCGGCCATGCCCTCGGGCCAGGGCGTGGAACTATGGACCGCCGCGGGTCGCAACCGCACCCTGCTGGTGGACGATCGCCGCCTGCCGTTTGCGGCCGGATCATTCGACCGCGTCCTTCTGGTCCATGCGCTCGAAGAGGCCGAGGACCCGGCCCTGCTTCTGACCGAAGCGGTCAGGGCCATGGCCCCCGCCGGTCGCATCATCCTGGCCGCTGCCGCCCGGGGCGGCCTCTGGGCCCGGGCCGAGGCGACCCCCTTCGGTCACGGCCGGCCCTTTACGCGTGGCCAGCTGGAGCGCCTCGTGCGCGAGGTGGGCCTTGAACCCACAGCGTGGTCCCAGACCCTCTATGTGCCGCCTTGGCCGCCCCTCCTTGGACTGGCAGACGGTTTTGAACAGGTCGGGCGCAGGATCGCGCCGGGCGCAGCCGGGGTGATATTGCTGGAAGCGACCCGGCAGGCCTATGCCCGCGTCCGGCCCTCGGGAAGCGCCCGACGCGTCCGCGCAGAGACCGGGGGCCTCGCCCCGCAGCCCGCCCACCGTGCATCACGACGCAGCGGGGTGGATGCGAACGGCGAACCCCTTTAAGCGCGGCACCATGCACCGTCTCATTCTGATGCGCCACGCCAAGACCGAGCGAGTGGCCGAAAGCGGCCTCGACCGTGACCGCGCCCTCACGGACCGCGGCCGCGCCGACGCGGTCCTCATGGGGACGGTTCTGGCGGACAAGGGCCTGCGGCCCGACCTCGCCCTGGTCTCCCCCGCCGTCCGCACGCGCCAGACCTGGGAGGCCCTGCAGGACGCACTTGGAGACGTCGAGCTCAGGATCGAACCCCGGCTCTATGACGCCTCCCCCGACACAATCCGTCGCCTCGTGCAGGACGCCGAGGATCAGACCGGCTGCCTGCTGGTGCTGGCCCATAATCCCGGCGTCCACCTCGCAGCGCTCG
Source organism: Caulobacteraceae bacterium (assembly GCA_019748095.1). Classification (GTDB taxonomy): domain Bacteria; phylum Pseudomonadota; class Alphaproteobacteria; order Caulobacterales; family Caulobacteraceae; genus Brevundimonas. The sequence continues at coordinate 24,104 of JAIEQA010000009.1, forward strand.
ACTATCTCACCGAGAGTGCCGCCTCGCCGTCGGTGCTGGACCGGATGGCCGGGGGTTTTGCGACCGGGGCGGCGGCCATCTTCGAGGTCGATGTGGCCGGTCGTTGCGCCTACGATGGCTTTCTGACGCCCAAGGCCTTCGGTGGCGGTGCCGGCGAATGAGCGACACCCTCGCCTACAAGATCATCGACGCCGCCGAGTGGCGCGAAGCGCTTGCCGAGGGCCTCTATGCCGGTTCCGCAGTGGACCGGGCAGACGGCTATATCCATCTGTCGACCGAAGGCCAGCTGGCCGAGACGGCCCGCAAACACTACACCGGTCGGACCGATCTGATGCTGCTGACTGTCGACCTGCCCGCGCTCGGCGACGCGGTCGTCTGGGAGGCGTCACGCGACGGGGCCCTGTTCCCGCATATCTACGGACCACTGCCGGTGAACGCTGTGGTCGACGCAGTGGTATTTGACGCCCCCGCTGGAGCGTCCTGAATGCTCTCTCACCTTGGCGTCGCAGCCTTCCGACGACTGGATCCGGAGACGGCCCACGGCCTTGCGATTGCAGCGCTGAAAGCGCTGCCCCTGCCCGGCGCCCCCGCCGACGACCCGATCCTGGCCACCCGGATTGCCGGCCTGGATCTGCCGAACCCCGTCGGGCTGGCCGCCGGGCTGGACAAGAATGCCGAGGCGCTGCGTGGCCTGTCCCGACTGGGCTTCGGCTTTCTGGAGTGCGGTTCGGTCACGCCACTGGCCCAGACCGGAAATCCGAAACCCCGACTGTTCCGCCTGTCCGAGGACCGGGCCATCATTAACCGGATGGGGTTCAACAACGCGGGCCTCGAGGCCTTCGCCTCCCACCTCCAGCACCGGCCCCGCGGGTCGGTGGTGGGGGCCAATCTGGGGGCCAACAAACAGACGGAGGACCGCGCGGCGGACTATGTTCTGGGCCTGCGGCGACTGGCCGGGCTGGCGGACTATTTCACGATCAATATCTCGTCGCCGAACACCCCCGGCCTGCGGGCCCTGCAAGGGCGTGACGCGCTCGACGACCTGCTGAGCCGGGTGGCCGAGGCCCGATCCACAGCCGCGCCTGTCTTCCTGAAGATCGCCCCGGACCTGACCGCCGCCGAGGTCGCCATGATCGTCGAGGCCGCCCTGGCGCACCGGATCGATGCGCTGATCGTCTCCAACACCACGCTGGACCGGCCGGAGACCCTCATATCGCGGGATCGGGGGCAGGAAGGCGGCCTGTCAGGAGCCCCCCTTGCCCCTCGCGCGCTTGAGGCCCTGAAGGCGTCCCGTGACGCGTCCGCCGGGCGGCTGCCCCTGATCGCCGTCGGCGGGATCGGTTCAGGGCTCGACGCCTACCGCCGGATCCGGGCGGGTGCCAGCGCCGTCCAGATCTATTCGGCCCTGATTTTTGAAGGCCCGGGTCTGGTCCGGAGAATCAAGCACGATCTCGCCGCGCGGCTCCGTTCGGACGGTCTGACCTCGATCACCGAGGCGATTTCCGCCGGCCCGTTGACGGAGCGTTAGGGGCGATCCGGCATGGTCTGCATGTGCGGGGCCAACACCGCCGTTTCAGCCGGGGATGTGAATGTCGGAGGCCAGCACGAACACGGCTCCGACCTGGATTCCCGCCATCCGGCGCCGCCGTCGCGCCCTGCTCCAGCGCCTCGGCATGGGTGCCGCGACGGCGATGGTCTTCAGCCCCCTGTTCGGGTGGACCTTCACCGCCCTCTGGGTAACCGCCTATTTCCTGATCCAGGTCCTCGAACTGGTCATCTTCGCCCCGGTCAATCGGGGCGATGTGGAGCGGATGCCCCCGGGCCGTTCCGCAGCGGGCGTCGTCTTCCTGTTTCTGAACGCAGCCGCCTTCGGCAGCCTTTCAATTCCGCTGTGGCTGACCGGGGGCCCCATGGGCGGCGTCTGCGCCGCCGTGCTGAGCGCCTCGGGGGCCATCTACGGCGTGATCAACTCACCCCGCTCCAGAACCGTCCTGGCCATCACCATCACGCCCCACTTCCTCTACATGGCGGCGACGCCATTCTGGATGTCCTGGTATGGGGCCCCGACCGGATTTGTCACGGCCGCGGCGGTCGCCTTCGCTGTGTTCGGGGCCTACTGCCTCTCCACCTGGCAGCGCATGAACGAGGCCGCCGAGGCGGAGACTTCAGCGCGCCTCGACGCTGACCGGCGCCGGGCAGAAACAGAGCGGGCCATGGCGGGTCGTACCGCCTTTCTGGCAGCCGTCGGCCACGACCTGCGAACACCGATCAGCGCCATCATGACAGGCGCGAGCGAGCTGCAACGGGGGGCGACGGACAACACCGCCCGGGCCCAGGCGGTCCTCATCTCTGACGCAAGCCTGATGATGAAGGCCCTGCTCGACGATCTGCTCGACCACGCCAAGCTGGACGCGGGCCGGATGACGGTCGAGGCCACGGACTTCAACCCGCGCAGCCTGATCGCCCAGACCCTCATGTTCTGGCAGGGCGAAGCGCGCGCGCGAGGGCTCAAGCTGAGGGTCGAGGGGGCCCGTCAGATGCCGAACTCCGTGAAGGGTGATCCGATGCGGCTGCGTCAGGTTCTGAACAACCTGATGTCCAATGCGATGAAGTTCACGACAGAGGGTTCGATCACCCTGCGTCTGTCGGCCTGGCTTGAGGAACCCTCGGACTATGCGATCCTGATTGAGGTCGCGGACACGGGACCGGGCATGACCCGCGATCAGCTGGCCCGGCTCTTCACGCCGTTCGACCAGACGATCGAGGGCGTCAGCGCCAGGCACGGTGGCACCGGTCTGGGACTGAGCATCAGCCGTGATCTGGCCGAACTGATGGGCGGCCGCCTCACGGCGCGCAGTCATCCGGGCAAGGGTGCCGCCTTCACCCTGTCCGTCGTCCTTCCCAGGGGTGAGCGGGTGGTCGCGCCCTTGCCCGCGTTCGGCGAGGACAGCCGGGGCGATATCGTCCGCAGTCTTGCCCGCCGAATGCCGGCTTCAGAAATCGACGATCTGCCGGATCCGGAAGCCTTGGCGACGCCCGAACCGCACACTGACGAAGCTGCGGCCCCGGAGCCCGAGGACGCGGGCCGCCCGCTGCGGGTCCTGGTGGTCGACGACCATGAGATCAACCGGCGCGCCGTGGAACTGATCCTGACACCGCTCGGCTGCGACATCGCCACGGCCGCAGATGGTCTTCTGGCCCTCGCCCGGTGCGAGACCAGCGTCTTCGACGTGATCTTCATGGACGTCCGCATGCCAGAGCTGGATGGTCGTGAGACCACGCGGAGACTCCGGGCCGAGGGTGGACCCAACGCCCGCGTTCCGGTCATCGCCGTGACGGCCGACACCTCGCCGGACGATATCGCCGCCTGTATGGCCGCCGGCATGACCTATTTTGTGTCCAAGCCGCTGACGCCGGCCGTTCTGCTCGGCGCGCTACAGCAAGCCCTATCGGGCGAGATGGCAGCGGCGGGCTCCGAGCCGGTCGCAGCCTGAACCTGAACCCGTACGAGCCCCCGGTCCGAGGCTCTCAGGCCAGGGTCCGGGAGCCTCGAGAGCCGGTCGCCTACAGCTGGGCCAGAAGATGCTCGGCGGAGGAAACCTTGAACTCACCGCCCTGTTCGATGTTCAACTGTTCGACCACGCCGTCGCGGATGAGCATGGAGTAGCGCTGCGAGCGCTCGCCCATGCCGAACCCCTTGGCGTCCAGCGTCAGGCCCAGCGTGCGGGTGAAATCCCCGTTGCCGTCCGCGAGCATGACCACATCATCGGCCGTCAGGCTCTGGCTCTCGGCCCAGGCAGCGAGCACGAAGGCGTCATTGACCGACAGGCAGGCGATGACATCGACCCCCTTGGCAGCCAGAGCCGCCTTGTTGTCGACAAAGCCGGGCAGGTGACGGGCCGAGCAGGTCGGCGTGAAGGCCCCCGGCACGGCGAACAGGGCGACCGTCTTGCCCTTGAAGAAATCATCGGTCTGAACCGGACGCGGGCCCTCGGCCGTGGGCGTGGTCAGGGTGGCGGACGGGATACGGTCACCGATCTGGATCGTCATGGCAGGCTCCGGATATCAGGAAACGACGCGACCGCGCCGGCACCGTCAAATAGGGGGGCCGGTGCCCCGCGCCAAGTCCGTTCTGTCGCAGCGGCGCGACTTGCGCTGCGGCGCGATCATGCCGATCATGGAAGCATGGTCGCCCTTCAGTCTCTCGCCGGCCGCCTGCTGGTCGCCATGCCCGGCATCGGCGATCCCCGTTTCGAACATGCGGTCATCCTCGTCTGCGCCCACGATACCGATCACGCGATGGGGCTACGGATCGACCGCCCCGCCCCGGGGGTGGATCTCGGGGCCGTGCTGACACGGCTGGATCTGCCGGCAACCGGGGCCACCGCCGGCCGGCCGGTACTGGTGGGCGGTCCTGTCGAGCGGGAGCGGGGTTTCGTCCTGCATACCGATGACTGGATGGTGTCTGGCTCCAGCTCTCCGTTCGGTGATGGTCTGGCCCTGACAGCAACACGCGAGGCCTTGACTGCGATGACCGATACACTCTCCGGTCCGCGCCGCGCGGTGCTCCTGCTCGGCTACGCCGGTTGGGGCGAAGGTCAGTTGGAAGAAGAGCTCGCAGACAACGTCTGGCTTACGGCCGAGGCGGATCTTGATCTGCTGTTTGACGGGGACTTCGAGACCAAGTGGACGCGCGCGCTGGCCGGTCTGGGTGTCGATGCGGCCCGGCTGTCCAGCCAGAGCGGCCGGGCCTGAGCCCTCAGCCCGACCGCGCCTTGAGCGGCGCCGCCCCGTCGGACAGACTTTCGTTCAGATAGACCTCGGCCTCCTGGGCCGGCAGGGCGGGCGCGTAGCCGAACCCCTGTCCATAGTGGCACTGGGCATCGAGCAGCAGGGCGGCCAGGCCGGCGTTCTCGACGCCCTCGGCCACCACCTCAAGCGACAGGTCGCGTCCCAGATTGACGACCGACTTGACGATCTTCGCCGAGCCCTCGTCCTTGTCCATCGTCAGCACGAAGTACCGGTCGATCTTCAGCGTATCGAACGGCAACCGGGCCAGATACGACAGCGACGAGAATCCGGTCCCGAAATCGTCCAGCGCCAGCGAAGCACCGACATCCTTCAGCTTCTGCAGGATCACGGCAGCCGTGGCCGTGTCGCGCATGATGTCGCCTTCGGTCACCTCCAGCTTCAGCGCGCCGCGCGGCAGTCCGGTCTCCTGGATCACCCGGGCGACATCCTCGATCAGGTTCGGCCGCTCGATCTCGCCGACCGACAGATTGACGCTGCAGAAAAGCTTGCCGGCCCGCGGGTGCCGCTTCAGCCATTCGGCCAGTTGTCGCGCCGACTGGGTCATCATCATCAGACCCAGTTCGTTCATCAGCCCCATTTCATCGGTCAGCCCAAGGAACTCATCCGGTGGAACCAGACCGCGCCGCGGATGGCGCCAGCGGGCCAGGGCCTCAAACCCGGCCACCGCCCCGGTGTTCAGGTTCACGATCGGCTGGAAGAAGGGCTCGATCTCGCCGCGTACGAAGGCGTTCCTCAGGTCCGCCTCCAGCGCCAGCCGGGACAGGCTGTCGCTCTCCAGCCCGCGCCCATAGGCTGCAGATCCGCCCCGCCCGGCCTTCTTGGCGGCCCCGACCGCGAGTTCCGCCCGGCGCAGCAGTTCCGACGCATCGGGTGCGTCCGGCCCGCCCTCGAAAGTGACAGAGCCGACCGAGACGGTCGGATAGATGTCAAACCCCGCCACCCGAAGTGGCTGCTCCAGTGCCGCCCGCAGACGTTCGGAGCCGTTGCGGGAACCATGCGGCAGCAGGACGACGAATTCGTCTTCACCGATCCGGGCCGGAAAGGCATCCGCGGAAAAGGCGGCCGCCATCCGGGAGCCCAGCGCCGAGATCACCATATCGGTCCGCTCGTGACCGAGGGCCTCGTTCAGACGTCGCAGCCGGTCGATGTCGGCGATTACCAGATCATAGTCACCGGGCACCGTCAGCGCGTCGGCGGCCCGGGCCAGAAAGGTCCGGCGGTCCAGCAGGCCGGTCAGCGAATCCTTGTCACCCCCGGCGATCCGGGTCTCCAGCGCCACCATTCCGGCAGCCCGCAACCCGTCCTCCAGCCAGACACCCCGCCAAAGGCAGGTCTCGGACTCGCGCATCCGCAGGCGCACGGAGACTTCCGTCCCCTCGGCGGCGGGCTTGAGAATTCGCTCGGCCAGCGACCGGTCCTGGGGCTGGGCGAGGGCGACAAAGGCGGCCCCCGAACACTCCGGGGCCAGCGGGCCCAGACCCAGGGAGCGGGTGGCACCGGTGAAGCGGATCTGGTCCTCGGCCGGCGTCCATATCCACAGGGCGGAACCGGCGGCGGCCAGCGCCTCGATCGCCGTCGTCGCGTCCCAGGTCAGGCTTCTGGATCGCGACTGCACGGGCGGGACGTTCCTCAGGGACTGACGAATTCGTCCGACACAAGACCGAACAGGATATGGTCTGCCCATACGCCGTTAATTTTAAGATAAGCCCGCGCCTCGCCTTCCTTGCGGAAGCCCGCCCTCTCCAGCACGCGCCGTGACGCCAGATTGCTGGGCAGGCAGGAAGCCTCCAGGCGGTGCAGATGCACCGAGCGAAAGGCAAAGCCGGCCAGGGCCCTGACCGCCGCCGTCGCCAGCCCCCTGCCGGCATAGGGCTGGCCGATCCAGTAGCCGAGGGTTCCGGTCTCCGCGACACCGCGGCGGACGTTGGACAGGGTGATGGCCCCCAGCAGGGTCCGGCCCGTCGGGTCGAGGATGAAGAACGGCCAGGCATGACCCAGTTCCATCTCCCGGGCATAGACACCGAGCCGCCGACGATAGGCCGCCCGGGTCAGGTCGTCGTCCGGCCAGGCCGGCTCCCAGGGCTGAAGATAGTCACGCGATACGGCGCGGAGATCGGACCAGACGGCGTAATCGGCCGCCCGGGGCGGACGCAGCAGGATGCCCTGCCCCTCAACCACAGGACCGGTCGCGTCCGTCATCCAGTCCAGGAGGGCCATGCGACATACTAGCCACCCGTTCCGGCTTGCGAAAGCGGGGACCTGTCGTCACCGAAAGACCAGGGTCAGGCCGCAACCCGCCGGGCGAAGGCCAGGCCTGCGGGGGCCGCCGACCGGGGGCCCAGAACCGCCGTGGCGGCCCGTCCGGGGGCCAGGATCCGGGTCCCCACGGCCTGGAGATCCGCCGCCGTGGTCGCGTCCATCCGGCTGACGGTCTCGTCCGACGGGACCGGGGCCCCGAACATCAGGGTCTGGGCCGCATTGCGGCCGGCCCGGCTGGCAGGGCTCTCGTCCGACATCCACAATCCGCCCTTCAGGACCGCCTTGGCCCGCGCCAGTTCAGACGCCGTCGGCCCCTTGTCGCTCAGGTCCCGAATCTCGTCGGCACAGACCTCGGCCAGCTCAACCGCCCGGTCCGCCGCCGCCCCGGCGTAGATGCCGAGCACCCCCCCGTCGTCATAGGGTTCCTGATAGGCGTCGATCGCATAGGCCAGGCCGCGCTCTTCGCGGGCGCTCTGGAACAGGCGCGAGGCCATGCCGCCGCCGAGGATCTCGGTAAACAGCCGCAGGGCCGGGATTGCCGGGTCCGACGCGGCGAGGGCGGGGAGCTGAAACACCAGATTGGCCTGCTCGATCCGACGCGACAGGCTCGCCGTTCCGCCCGAGAAGATCGCAGCAGCCGGGGCCTCGACCGGGGTCGCGACCGCAGCCCCGAACCAGCGCTCCGCCAACGCGAGAAACTCGGCCTCATCGACCGCTCCCGACACCGCCACCACCATCCGGTCCGGCGAGTACAACTGCGCCCGCCAATCCGTCACTCCGGCCCGATCGGCCGATCGCAGGCTCTCGACGGAGCCCAGAATGGGCCGCCCCAGCGGCTGGCCGGCAAAGGCCATGGTCTGGGCCATCTCGAAGACATGGTCATCCGGGGTGTCGAAGGCCTCGGCGATCTCCTGGGCCACAACGTCCTTCTCGCGCTCAAGCTCGGCAGAATCGAGGGTGGGACGAAACACCAGATCGGACACGACCTGCATGGCCAGGCCCAGCGACCCGTCCAGCGCCCGGATCTCGAAACTGGTCCGCTCATAGCCCGTGGCGGCATTGATCGATCCGCCCTCGGCCTCGATCCGCTCAACGATCTCGCGCGCCGCCATATCGCCGGCCCCCTTGAACACCAGGTGCTCCAGGAAATGGGACCAGCCGGAGCGGCTCTCGTTTTCCCATCTCGCCCCGCCCCGGACCGCAACCGTCAGGGCCAGGGTGCGCAGCCCCGGCATGGGATCGCAAACAAGGCGGACACCATTGGACAGCGTATGGACGGAGGCGGTCAGGGCACGGACTTTCGGAAACGGCGGATCAGACCGGCGACATAGAAAGCCACCAGGGCCAGCGCCAGCCCGAACCAGGTCAGGGCATAGCCCAGATGATTGTTCGAGAACGCCGCCGGCGGGGCCGAGGCAATCATTGCCTCCAGTTCCGGATTGGGTGAGGTCAGGGCGAAAAGGGTGAACTCCGACGGTGCCCCGGCACGCAGCGCGGTCGCGAGGGCGGCATTGTCACGCCCGTAGAAGCGCTGCCCGTCCGGGGCCGGGGTCATGGCTCCGGGCGGGGGCGAACGTCGCAGCTCGACCACGAGGGCCAGAGGCAGGGTCGAGACGAGGACCCGGGGACGCGCGGACACGGTGTCCGGCACGAACCCCCGGTCCACCAGGAAGGTCTGGCCGGTCCCTTCCGGAACACAGGCAGAGATCAGCCGGCTTCCCGGCTGCCCATCATGGATCGACTGGAGCTCGGCAAACGGCGCGGTCGCCAGACCACGACAGACGACCAGCGCCTTGCGGAACTCCGGCTCGGAGGCCGCGAGGACGTCTGCGAGGGGGGACGGTGCCAGAGCCGCCGCCCGCTCGGCCCGGTCGATCAAGCCCGCCTTCCACTGCAGCCGCTCGACCTGCCACAACCCCAGACCGACGAGGACGGCAACGCACAGGGCCAGAAACAGGGTGACCAGAACCGGAAACCGGGCGGCCGCATGCGGGGCATCAGTCATCGCTGGACGCCTGTCCTGCCCGATTGCGCATCTGCAGGGCGATCATGACGCCCTTGCCCGGCCGCATCAGCCCCAGCGACAGCCCCAGAACCAGCGGCAGGAAGACCACCAGATGAAGCCACATGGGCGGCGCATAGGCGATCTCGACGAACAGGGCCGTGAACACCACCAGCCCGCCTGCGATCTGCATCACGAAGATGGCCGCTCCGTCCCCCGTGTTCAGCCGGGTGAAATCAAAGCCGCAGACGGCACAGGCCGATACGACCTGCAGGAAGCCGGAGAACAGCCGCCCCCTGCCGCAGTTCGGGCACCGGCAAAGCAGACCGGCGCGGATCCCAAGGATCCGCGCCGGCGCTGTCGTTTCAGTTTGGCGGGGTGCCCCGGGCAATCGATGGCCTAGCCGAACGTCACATAGACAAAGGCGAACAGGAACAACCAGACCACGTCCACAAAGTGCCAGTACCAGGCTGCCGCCTCGAACCCGAAATGCTTCTCGGGCGAAAGCTGACCGGCCAGCAGACGCAGCAGGCAGACGGCAAGGAAGATCGTGCCGAGCAACACGTGAAACCCGTGGAAGCCCGTCGCCATGAAGAAGATGGAGCCATACAGACCCGAGTTCGCCGCAGCCTCGTTGAAGAACAGGTCCTCGTGCAGGATGTGGTAATATTCGTAGACCTGCACTGCCGTAAACATGACACCCAGCAGCACGGTGATGATCAGTCCCATACGGGCCCCGGCGCGATCACCGACCTGCAGCGCGTGGTGAGCCCAGGTCACGGTGGTGCCGGACAGCAGCAGGATCACGGTGTTCAGCAGCGGCAAATGCCAAGCGTCGAGAACCTCGACACCACGGGGCGGCCAGGTCGACCACGCCGCCGCAGTATCCGCCCAGCTGGCCATCTCCGGGATGTGGGTGCGCGCTTCGTTGAAGATCGCCATCTCGAAGAACATCCAGAAGAAGGCCGCGAAGAACATCACTTCCGACGCGATGAACAGCACCATGCCATAGCGCAGGCCGATCGAGACGACGGGCGTGTGATAACCCGCCTGGCCTTCCTTGATGACGTCCCACCACCAGCCGAATGCGGCGTACAGAACGCCGGCGAGGCCCGCGAAGAACAACCACGACGTCCCCTCGGGCAGGCCGAAAAGTCCCGTCATCCAGACCACGGCCCCGACCATCATCACCGTTACGGCAATGGAGGACACCAGCGGGTAGGGGCTGGGATCTACGAGGTGGTAATCGTGTTGCGGAGCGGCGTTGGCCATGCGTCGAATCTCTGGATCGTAGAGCGGGGAAAGCGGACTTGTGGAGGCTATAGCGTCGGCTTTCAGCCCGCGCCAGTGCTACCGGTGCGGGGCGGGACTGCCGCGACGTTGGTCTGCTCATCTTCGGAAATCGGATAGAAGGTGTAGCTCAGGGTGATCTCCTGAACCCCGTCGACCTCCGCGTTCTCCGCCATCTCCGGAGCGACGAAATACTGGACCGGGAACTGACGCGTTTCACCGGCCGCGATCGTCTGGTCGTCGAAACAGAAGCACTGCAGCTTCTGGAAATAGGCCCCGGTCTGCTCCGGCACCACGTTGTACGAAGCGCGGGCCATGATCGGCTTGTCCGAGGTGTTGGTCACGTCGAAATAGGCCACACCCGTTTCGCCGATCCGCACACGCTGGCTGACCTGTTCCGCACGGAAGATCATCGGCAGATTGCGAACATTGGTGTCAAAGCGGACAGAGACCGTGCGGTCCAGGGTCTCGGTCGGCGCGGCGTCTGCCCGCATCACCGTGCCGTTGAAACCAGTCACCTGGCAGAACAGCTGGTAGAGAGGCACGGCCGCAAAGGCCGCCCCCGTCATGGTCAGAACCACGCCGCCGCAGATCAGGGCGGTCAGTCGTGTGGAACGCGCATTGCCGGCCATCAGCGGGACTGCTCCGCGATCACCTGCTGCTGGGCCGTCCGCTCCGCCAGATTCCGCTGCATCCGCAGGAAGGTGCTCAGAAAAATCAGCACGATGAACGCCACCAGACCGCAGGCGATCCATACGCTGCGGCGATTCCGGGCCGTCAATTGATCAGTGGTGAGATAAGCGGACATCAGGCGGCTCCGAAGGTCGCGACGCTCTCGATCAGCAAGGCCGCGAACAAAACCATCAGGTACAGGATCGAAAAGGCAAACAGGTTGCGCGCCGGTTTGGCCTCCGCACGGACATCATACAATGCGGCCTCTCGCCCCACGGCCTCGGCCTTGTCCGGCTCATCCCCGGCCCGCGAGCGCCAGAGACGGAACGCCAGGGCCAGAAACATCAGTCCGCCCAGGGTCGAGACCACCAGATAGACCGGACCGCCGGGGCCGACCAGCCCGGGCGCGATGGCGACCGGCACAAAGACCAGGCTGTAGATGAGGATCTGAAGCCGCGTCGAACGCGCACCGCGCGCCACCGGCATCATCGGAATCCCCGCCTTGGCGTAGTCGCCCGTCGAGTACAGCGCCAGTGCCCAGCTGTGCGGCGGCGTCCACAGGAAGATGATCAGGAACAGCAGCCACGCCTGCCAGGGGGCATCACCGGTCGCGGCCGCCCAGCCGATCACCGGCGGAAACGCACCCGCTGCTCCGCCGATGACGATGTTCTGCGGAGTCCGTCGCTTCAGCATCATCGTGTAGAACACGGCGTAGTAGACGATCGTCATGCCCAGCAGGCCGGCCGCCAGCCAGTTGGTGTTCATGCCCAGCAGCATGACGGAGAACACTGACAGCACGACGCCGAATACAAGGGCGTCATTCTGCCGAAGACGGCCCGCCGCGACCGGTCGGCCACGGGTGCGTCGCATCAAGGCGTCCGTCTCGCCTTCCAGCGCCATGTTGAGGGCACCCGCTGCCCCTGCCCCGACCGCGATACACAGGATGGCGATGGCCGCCACCAGCGGATGGATCGACCCCGGCGCCACGACCAGCCCGGTCGCTGCGGTGAAGATGACCAGCGACATCACACGCGGCTTCAACAGCTGGAAGAAGTCCTCCGGCTGGGTCGTCGACAGGGCGGGCGCTGGGGCTTGGGTCATGAAATGAGTGGGGCCGCCCCCCGTCACCGGGAGGCGGCCCGCATCCTGATACGGACGGGAGGGACTAGTGGCTGTCGGCTTTCACCACCGGCAGTTCGTTGAACTGGTGGTGCGGAGGCGGAGAGGACAGGGTCCACTCCAGCGTCGTTGCGCCTTCACCCCAGGGGTTTGCCACGCCGGCGCGGCGACGGATCGCGGCCTCGGCCAGCATGACCAGGAAGACCAGGACCCCGACAACCGTGACGACATAACCCCACGACGAAACGACGTTCCAGAAAGCATAGGCGTCTGGATAGTCAATGTAACGCCGGGGCATGCCCTGCAGACCGAGGAAATGTTGCGGGAAGAACACGATATTCACGCCGACGAACATGATCCAGAAATGGGTCGCGCCGAGGAACTCGTTGTACTTCACGCCGAACATCTTCTCGAACCAGTAGTAGAAGCCGGCGAAGATCGCGAACACGGCACCCAGCGACAGCACATAGTGGAAGTGGGCGACCACATAGTAGGTGTCGTGCAGGCTGTAATCGATCCCGGCATTGGCCAGAACCACGCCAGTGACGCCACCGACAGTGAACAGGAAGATGAAGCCGATGGCCCAGAGCATGGGTGTCTTGAAGGTGACCGAACCGCCCCACATCGTCGCGATCCAGCTGAAGATCTTCACCCCGGTGGGCACTGCGATGATCATGGTTGCGGCGATGAAATAGGCCCGCAGGTTCACGCTCATGCCGACCGTATACATGTGGTGCGCCCACACGATGAAGCCGACGAAGCCGATGGCGACCATGGCGTAGGCCATGGCGAGGTAGCCGAACACGGGCTTCTTGGAGAAGGTCGAGACGATGTGGCTGATGATACCAAAGCCCGGCAGGATCAGGATGTACACTTCCGGGTGGCCGAAGAACCAGAACAGGTGCTGGAACATCACCGGGTCACCGCCGCCGGCGGGGTCAAAGAAGCTGGTGCCGAAGTTGCGGTCCGTCAGCAGCATGGTGATGGCACCGGCCAGAACCGGGAGCGACAGCAGCAGCAGGAAGGCCGTGATCAGCACCGACCAGGCGAACAGCGGCATGCGGTGAAGGGTCATGCCCGGTGCACGCATGTTGAAGATCGTGGTGATGAAGTTGATGGCACCGAGGATCGAACTGGCTCCCGCAACGTGCAGGGAGAAGATCGCCAGATCCATGGCCGGCCCGGTATGGCCTGTGGTCGACAGCGGCGGATAGATGGTCCAGCCCCCGCCAAATCCCTTGCCCGGGCCACCGTCGACGAACATCGACAGGCACAACAGCACCCAGGCCGAAACCAGCAGCCAGAACGAGATGTTGTTCATGCGCGGGAAGGCCATGTCGGGTGCGCCGATCATGATCGGAACGAACCAGTTGCCGAACCCGCCGATCATCGCCGGCATGACCATGAAGAAGATCATGATCAGGGCGTGAGCCGTCACGGTGACGTTGTAGCCGTGCTTGGAGGCCTCGACGAAGCCGAGCTGCTGGATGATCCCGCCCTCGACGAAATACTGGATGCCGGGCTCGGCCAGCTCCAGCCGGATCAGGCCGGAAAGGGCCCCGCCCACGATGCCCGCCATGATGGCGAACAACAGGTACAGGGTGCCGATGTCCTTGTGGTTGGTCGACAGGAACCAGCGGGTGAAGAAGCCCGGCTTGTGATCATGTTCGCCATGGGAGTCGTGCCCCGGCGCGATGTGGGTGTCAGCGGTGATGTCAGTGGCCATGTCGGTCTCGGGCTCGCGATTACTGGGCGGCCGGGGCACCGGCGGCGGGAGCCGTCGATGCTGCAGGAGCGGTCGGGGATGAGGCAAGTGCGGTGGCAGCCGCGGCACCCGTGTCGGCGACCGGGGTCGCCGCATCGGTCGCCGCCGGCGCATTGGCAGCGACCTGGGCGGCCGTGCCTCCGGGCGCTTCTGCAGCCGTCGCCGGGGTCATCGACCCGCCACGCGAAACGACCCACGCCGCGAACTCGGCTTCGGTCACCACATTGATCTGGATCGGCATGAACGCGTGATCCACGCCGCACAGTTCGGAGCACTGGCCATAGAAGATGCCGGTCCGCTCGGCGCGGAACCAGGTCTCATTGACCCGTCCGGGCACGGCGTCGGTCTTCAGGCCAAAGGCCGGCAGGGCGAAGGAGTGGATAACGTCCGACGCGGTCACCAGAACGCGGACGGTCTTGCCGACCGGAACCACGATCGGCTCATCCACGGCGAGGCGATAGGGGACGTTCTGCGCCCGCGCTTCGTCCTCGGGCAGCATGTTGGAGATGTACTCCGCGACGCCCTGATCGGGGTACTCATAGCCCCAGTTCCACTGGTTCCCCGTCGCCTTCACCGTCATGTCCGGCGTCGGCATGTCGTGGTAGGCGAACAGCAGGCGGAACGAGAACAGCGAGATACCGACCAGAATCATCACGGGCAGAACCGTCCAGATGATCTCGACGGCCGTGTTGTGGCTCCACTTCGCCGGCGTCGGATTGGCCTTGGCGTTGTAGCGGAACACGATCCAGGCCAGCAGGCCCAGCACCAGCAGGCAGATGCCGACGATCACCGGCATCAGGATCACATCATGGAACCAGATCGCCTCATGCTTCAGCGGCGAGGCGGCCGGTTGAAGGCCCAGCCCCCGGTCCGTGGGCTGGCCCATAAGGTCCTGCGCCCAAACGGGGCCGGCGGAGAAGACGGCGAGCGAGGCCGAGGCAATCATGCCCCCTGCGGTGCTCAGGGCTCGCGTGCCCAGTCCCATGCAATTCATCCTCATCAAAGTCATCGATCCGGCCTCGGGGGAGGGCTGCGGCGCTTGTAAGCGCGCTGCATATCCCCCTGCCCCCGGGTTGCCAAGCGATTGGACGCCGCACGTGCGATTTCGTCGCTCAAACGCCCTCTGGCGTTAACCTGCCGTCAATCAACCGCGCTCGACGCACATCGCCACGCCCATACCGCCACCGATGCACAGGGTGGCCAGGCCCTTGCCCCCGCCCGACCGTTTCAGCTCGTGCAGCAGGGTCGTCAGGATTCGCGCACCGGAGGCTCCGATCGGATGGCCGATCGCGATCGCCCCGCCGTTGACGTTCACCTTCGCCGGATCCAGCCCCAGCTCCTTCATCACGCACAGGCTCTGGGCCGCGAAGGCCTCGTTCGATTCGACCCGGTCCAGCTGATCGACGCTCCAGCCGGCCTTCTCCAGCGCCTTTCGGGACGCGGGGATCGGTCCGGTGCCCATCACGGCCGGGTCGACACCGGCCGTGGCCCAAGACCGGATGGTGGCCAGCGGCTCCAGTCCGCGCCGCTCCGCCTCTGTCGCCGACATCAACACCAGCGCGGCCGCTCCGTCATTCAGCCCCGAGGCGTTGGCCGCCGTGACCGACCCCTCTTTCGTGAAGGCGGGCTTCAGCTTCTCCATCGATTCCAGGGTCGCGCCGTGGCGGATATACTCATCCCGGTCGACCGTGACGTCGCCCTTGCGACCGGGGATCACGACCGGAACGATCTCCGCATCGAACCGGCCGGCAATCTGGGCTGCCTCGGCCTTGTGCTGGCTGGCCAAGGCAAAGGCGTCCTGATCGGCGCGGCTGATCTGGTAGCGCTCTGCGATGTTCTCGGCCGTCTGACCCATGTGATAGCCGTTGAAGGCGTCCCACAGTCCGTCGCGAATCATCGTGTCGATCAGTTGCAGGTCGCCCATCTTCTGGCCCGAACGCAGGTTCTGGGCGTGGGGGGCCTGGCTCATGCTCTCCTGACCACCGGCGACGATGATGTTCGCATCGCCCAGGGCGATCTGCTGATAGCCCAGCGCGACGGCGCGCAGGCCGGACCCGCAAATCTGGTTCAGGCTCCACGCCGGGGTCTCTTTCGGGATGCTGGCCCCCATGGCGGCCTGCCGCGCGGGCCCCTGCCCGGCTGCGGCCTGAAGCACATGACCCAGGATGACCTCATCGACGTCCCCCGGGGCCACGCCGGCCCGCTCCAGCGCCGCGCGAATGGCGATCGCCCCGAGCCCCGAGGCCGGCAGCGACGACAGGGCGCCGAGGAAGGAGCCGACCGGCGTGCGGGCAGCTGAGACGATGACGACAGCGGTCATGAAGAACCCTTATCGGTTGTGGGCGACGAAGTGCGCCCGTGGAGCGTCGGGGAGAGGCGTGGCGTTTCTGCCGCATCCGGCGGCTTTCGTCACGCGCCGCCGTCCTGTTCAGCCAAAAGTCATCGTGTTTCCCCACTATGCGGGGAACGCCAGACCGGGGCTCCGAGTTGGGTTGAACGATGTTGAACACGCTGAAACGCCACGCCACACGCCTGTGTACGCCGGACGAGATTGATCTGGCCGAGCACTACCAGACGCCCGCCGAACATACGGCGGACCTGGTGGTGCATGTCGTGGGCCTGACGCTCGCTGCCGTCGGCGGCATCGTGCTCGCCGTCCTCTCGGCCATCTATGGCGGCGTGGGCGCGGCGACGGCCACGGCGATCTATGCCCTGTGCCTCATCGCCATGCTGACGGCGTCGACGGTCTATAACCTCACCCGGCCGGGCAAGGCCCGCCCGGTGCTGCGCCGCCTCGACGAGGCGGCAATTTTCCTCATGATCGCAGGCAGCTACACCCCCTTCACCACCCAGCGCTTCGAGGGCGACTGGGCCCTCGGGTTCACACTCGTGGTCTGGACCATCGCCTTCGCCGGCGTGGCCGCCAAGCTGGTGGCACCGCGCATCTCCGACGCCTTCTGGAGCGGCGTCTATGTCGTCTTCGGCTGGCTCGCGGTCATCGCGCTGAAGCCCATGATCGACACCGTCCATCCGGTCGCCCTCGGTCTGCTCGTTCTGGGCGGCGTCATCTACACTGCCGGGGTCTTCGTCTTCATCAGCCCGAACGTGAAGTTCCGCCGCGCGATCTGGCATGGGTTCGTCGTGGCCGGTGCCGGGGTTCACTGGGCTGCGGTTCTGGTCGGCGTCGTCCTGCCACCGGTCCTGACCTGACTGTGACACCGATCCGTCACGGAGCCACTGGCGTCCGGCTTCGCACTGCGAGATAATCGCCGCATAGCAACAAGGACACTCCAGTGGCCGATAGCAGTGCAACGGGCGGGAAGACGAAGGACGGGGACGTCGTCGTCATCAAGAAATACGCGAACCGCAGGCTCTACAACACCTCGACCTCGGCCTACGTCACCCTGGACGACCTGGCCCGGATGGTGCGCGACGGGACCGATTTCGTCGTCTTCGATGCCAAGACCAATGAGGAACTGACCCGTCAGATCCTGACGCAGATCATCTTCGAGGAAGAGAGTCGTGGCCAGGCCCTGCTGCCGGTGCAGTTCCTGCGCCAGCTGATCGGCTTCTACGGCGGCCAGATGGAGGGCGTACTGCCCAGCTATCTGGAGATGTCGCTGGAGAATTTTTCCCGCCAGCAGGAGCAGTTCCGCGACCAGATGACCCGGGCGTTCGGAACACCGCCCGCCGCCGGCCTGATCGGCGGCAATCTGATGGAGGCTGCCGTCAAGCAGAACATGGCGATGTTCGAAAACGCCATGAAGATGTTTCCGGCCTTTGCCTATGCGCGACCGGAGGGCGAGCCCGCTGCAGCAGTGGAACCGGCCGGGACCCCGGACCCCGCTCTCGACGAAATGCGGCGTCAGATGGCAGAGATGCGCGCCCAGATCGATCGCATCGCAGGCACGACGAAGTCATGACCGAGGGCGTCCGCCCCCCGGGACCGATCGACCCTGTCGGGCCTGTGGCGGGTCGCGACCGCCGCGAGGCCCAGCGCCGCGATTCCGAACGCCGGGCTCGGTCGACCAGCCGCGCCCTGGTGCCCGTCGGCGAGGTGGTGGATGAAATGCCCGACCCGGCAACCTCTGCCGCCTCAGGTGCGCCCCTTGATCCCGGTGCGATGTTTGCCGCCCACATGATGGGCCAGACCGGCCAGAGAAAGGGCCTCAAGGGCGGCCCTCCGGTGCTGGACGCCGCCCGGGCCAGCTATCTGGGAACCGAATACTCAGGCGAGAAGGACCGCCGGCCGGGGGCCGGCCTGATCCGCAAGACCGAGCTCTGACGCGCCGACGACTGGCCCGGGCCTTGCAGTGCGGGGGTCATCCTGTGCTTTTCGGACACCGCCATGACCCTTGCCTTCGCCGCCCGCACCTTTGATGTGATCGTCGTGTCCCTGATCTTCGCCGCCCTGATCTGACGCAGATCGTCAGCCGTTGGCACCGAAATCGAGGTCCTTGCGGGCGGAGATGATGGTGACGATGAACCCTGCCAGCACATCCAGCATCACCATGGTGGTGATCAGGAAGAAGGTGGAGGTGGCGAAGCCCCGGATCAGCAGGAATTCCACCAGACAGACCACGAACAGGATCATCGACAGGGCGTGGTTCACGATCGCGACCTTCTGGCTGGAGGTCGACTTCAGCAGCTCGAAAAACAGCAGGATCAGGGACAGGAGCAGGATCAGGTCCCCTACGCCCACATTCCAGCTGGCACCGGATGCCATGGGGATCGAGAACATCACCTGACGCAGCAGCTCGTCAGCCTCGGCCATGCCGCCGCTGCCCGCGCCGAACAGGATGACGATATTGTAGAGCACGATCGGGATGACCAGCAGGGGCAGGGCGATCAGCATGGTCTGGATCTCACTTGTGAACGGCCGCGCTTGTTTACCATCCCATACCCCGGTTCTCGCCCGGCGACCATGCCGCCTTCGGTGACCGGAGCGTCAGTATTCGGACACCGGCCCCGGCCGGCGTGACCGGGACTTCAGCCACACCACCCCCAGAAGGTCCGAGACCGAGGCCCGCAACCGGCCCCAGTTGGTGTATTTTGACCGGCCCGTCTCGCGGTGGCGGTGGCCGACCGGCAGATAGCGGTTCTCATACCCCTCACGGATCACCAGCGCCGGCAGATAGCGGTGGATGTGATCGAAATAGGGAAGTCGCAGGAAAACGTCTCGCCGGAAGGCCTTCAGCCCGCACCCCGTATCGTCGGCGTCGTCCTCGAGCAGCCGCCTGCGGATCCGGTTGGCCCAGCGCGAGGCCCACAGCTTGGCCTGCGAATCCTGCCGCTTCTGACGCACACCGCCCACCAGCGCCACGCTCGGCGGTGCCGCCAGCAGGGCGTCGGCCAGCCGGGGCGCATCCGCCGGCGGGTTCTGCCCGTCCCCGTCCAGCGTCACCACAATCGCACCGCGCGCGGCCAGCACGCCGGTGCGTACCGCCCGGCTCTGACCCGCGTTGCTGGTGTGGGCCAGCACCCGCAGCGTCGGCAGTTCGCCGGTCAGGGCCCGCAGTTCCGCCAGCGTCGAGTCGCGGCTGGCGTCGTCGACAAAGATGATCTCGTGCGCCCGGCCGGCGAAGGCGGCCGCGATCTCGCGCGCCAGCGGTCCTGCCGCCCCGGCTTCGTCATGGACCGGCACGACGATGGAAATGTCCGGGGTTCCAGAGGTCTGCATGATCGCTCTCTAGACTCAAATGCCCGGTCAGCGCCACGGTCACGGTCAGCAACAGCCGCTGACGTTGGCCCAAAGGCCGTGTTAGGAACCTCTCCATGACGCGCCCGAATCTGGATCGCCATCTCGCCGGCTGGCGCGGCCCCCTGCTGGCGGCGCTCGTCGCCCTGATCGCCGGCCTTCCGAGTTTGCTGCTCCTGCCCCCGCTGGACCGGGACGAGAGCCGCTATGCCCAGGCCACCTCCCAGATGCTGGAGAGCGGCGACTATGTCGACATCCGCTTCCAGGACGACCCGCGCTGGAAAAAGCCCGTGGGCATCTACTGGATGCAGGCCGCCACCGTCGGCCTGACCTCGGCGGTCGAGAATCGCGACATCGCCCCGTACCGCATTCCCTCCCTGATCGGGGCCATGCTGGCTGCCTGGGCCTG
>JAIEQA010000011.1 GCA_019748095.1 Caulobacteraceae bacterium
CGCACGGTGAAGCGGTTCGAGAGCGGCATGGTCATCAATCCGGTGACCATCCGGCCGGAAACGACGCTGGGCGAGGTCCGCGAGATCGTGGCGCGCCGCAAGATTTCGGGCTTTCCGGTGGTGGACGCCAGCGGACGGCTGGTCGGGATCCTGACCAACCGCGACATGCGGTTCGACACCGATCCGAACCGCAAGGCCGCCGAGCTGATGACGACGGGCGACCTGATTACGGTGCGCGAGGGGGCCGGCCGCGACGAGGCCCGCGCCCTGCTGCGCGACCGCAAGATCGAGCGGGTCATTGTGGTGGACGCCGACTATCGCGCCACCGGGCTGATCACGATGAAGGACATCGAGAAGGCCCAGGCCCATCCCCATGCAGCCAAGGACGATCAGGGACGGCTGCTGGTCGGGGCGGCGTCTACGGTGGGCGATGCGGGCTATGAGCGCTCCATGGCGCTGGCCGAGGCCGGGGTGGACGTCGTGGTGATCGACACCGCACACGGTCATTCGATCCAGGTCAGCCGGGCGGTCGAGCGCATCAAGCGCGAGAACAACCGCGTCCAGATCATCGCCGGCAATGTCGCCACCTATGACGGGGCGCGGGCCCTGATCGATGCGGGGGCCGATGCGGTCAAGGTCGGGATCGGCCCGGGCAGCATCTGCACCACACGGATCGTGGCGGGCGTGGGCGTGCCCCAGTTGACGGCGATCATGGAGGCCGTGCGTGCGGCGAAGGACTCGGGCGCACCGGTCATCGCCGACGGCGGGATCAAATATTCGGGCGATCTGGCCAAGGCCATCGCGGCGGGGGCGTCGTGCGCCATGATGGGCTCGATGTTCGCTGGCACGGATGAGAGCCCCGGCGAGGTGTTCCTGTACCAGGGGCGGTCCTACAAGAGCTACCGCGGCATGGGCTCGGTCGGGGCAATGGGGGCCGGCAGCGCCGACCGCTATTTCCAGAAGGAAGTCGAGGACACCCAGAAGCTGGTGCCTGAGGGCATCGAGGGCCAGACGCCCTACAAGGGACCGATCGCTCCGGTGCTTCACCAGATGGTCGGGGGCCTGCGCGCGGCCATGGGCTATGTCGGGGCCGCCACGATCGCGGACCTGCAGCAACGGGCGCGGTTCGTGCGGATCACAGGAGCGGGCCTGCGCGAAAGCCATGTCCACGACGTGATGATCACGCGCGAGGCACCGAACTACAGACAGGGGTAGGGACGATGGGGAACTGGGTCCTGGTGCAGACGCCGGAACTGACCATGCTGGCGGCGACGCTGGTGCTGGCGTTCGTCTTCCTGTTCCTGCCGGCGGCGGGGCGCACGATGGCGAACGGCCTCGACTGGAATGCTGGACCGCGCGACGGCAGCCCGGCCCGTCCGGGGATCATCACCCAGAGGCTGGAACGGGCCCAGGCCAATATGTGGGAGACCCTGCCGCTGTTCATCGGGGCGGTCCTGATCGCCCATGTCACCGACGCCAACGGGCCGCTGACCTTCTGGGGCACACAGGCCTTTTTCTGGGCGCGACTGGTCTATATCCCGCTGTACGCCTTCGGCGTGCCCTTCGTGCGCTCGATCGTCTGGTTGATCGCCATGGGCGGTCTGGTCGCCATCTTCGCCGCCCTCTTCACCTGAACACCCTGAACTGCCCCCCTTCCTGAACCTGAAAGCCTGATTTGACCCCCGCCGCCCGTCTCGCCTCCGCCGCCGCCATCATCGACCGCATCAGCGCGGGCAAGGCCCCGGCCGAGGCCGTGCTGAAGACCTGGGGAACCGAGAACCGCTATGCCGGGTCCAAGGACCGGCGCGCCATCGCCGACCAGGTCTACAAGGTCATCCGCGCGCGCGGACGGCTGGTCTGGGCCATGGGCGGGCGCGAGGACGGCCGGGCGCTGGTGATTGGCGCGCTGAGCTTGATCGACGGCCTGTCGGTGGAAGAGATCGAGGCCCTGCATTCGGGCGACGGCTACGGCCCCAAACCCCTGTCGAAACAGGAACGGGCGCGCATCAGCGCCACCGCCGACGACCTGCCCGGCTGGGTCGCCGCCGGCCTGCCGGAGTTCGTGGTCGAGGACTTCAGGAACACCTTCGGCGAGCGCTGGGCCGAAGAGGCCGCGGGCCTGATGGTGCCGCGCGCGCCGATCGACCTGCGGGTCAACGGGGCCAAGGCCACGGTCGCCGAGGTCGAGGCGGAGCTGCGCGAGGCCGGTCTGTCGCCCGAGCGGACACCGTGGTCGGCCTGGGGCCTGCGGCTGTCTGCCGAGCCGCCGCCCAATGTCCAGGCGCTGGAGGCCTTCAAACAGGGCCGAATCGAGATCCAGGACGAGGGCAGCCAGATCGCCTGCTGGCTGGCCGGGGTCGAGCCCGGCATGACCGTGGTCGACTATTGCGCCGGGGGCGGGGGCAAGACCCTAGGTCTGGCCATGCAGGGACTGGCGTCCGGGGCCTCCCGCGTCGAGGCCGCGCCTGCAGAGCCCGAACGCATCTGGACGCCGACCGGCTGGGTCGATGCGCCGAAATCGAAACCGAAGGCTGCCACAATCGCCAAGGCCGAGGGCCGGCTGATCGCCTGTGACGTGGTGCAGAAGCGGCTGGACAATATCCGGCCCCGACTGGCGCGCGCAGGCGTCGAGGCCGAACTGATCCATCTGGGCCCCAACGGCGGCGGGGTCGAGGACATCGTCGGCATCGCCGATGTGGTCTTTGTCGATGCGCCCTGCACCGGTTCGGGCACTTGGCGGCGCCGGCCCGAGGACGCCTGGCGGCTGAAGCCCGAGGAGGTCGACCGGATGCATGCGCTGCAGACGGCCATCCTCGCCCGGGCGGCCAAGCTGGTGAAGCCGGGCGGGCGGCTGGTCTATGTGACCTGCTCCATGCTGCGGGTCGAGAACGAGGCGACGGTCGACGCCTTTGAGGAGGATCATCCCGGGTTCGCGCCGGTATCGGTCGCGGAGGCGCTGGCCAGCGCGGCGATCACCGACGCCGGACGTCATACCCTGACCGGACTGGCGCAGGGTCACCGCGTTCGCATGTCGCCCGCCGCCACCGGCACGGACGGCTTCTTCGTCGCCCTTTATGAGCGGCGGGCGTGAGCGGGACGTTCGAACTGACCCCCTTCGGCCCGCTGACGGCCCTGTGCGTCATGGCGGCCGAGATCGAATACGGCCCGGCCCTGAAAGCGCGGATCAAGCCGCTGATCACCGGGCTGGGCCCGGTCGAGGCGGCGGTTCAGACGACGGCGGCCCTGTCGGCGCTGGAGCGTGAAGGGCGATTGCCCGACGTGGTCATCTCGCTGGGATCGGCCGGGTCCCAGACGCTGGAGCATGGCCGGGTCTACTGGGTCGACGAGGTCAGCTATCGCGATATGGACGCCTCGCCGCTGGGCTTTCCGCCCGGGGTGACGCCGTATCTGGACCAGCCGGCCAGCCTGACCCTGGCCAGCGGTCCGGCCGGCCAACCCTATGCCCGGCTGGCGACCGGAGCCAGTATCGTCACCGGCGAGGCCTATGACGCCATCGATGCCGACATGGTCGATATGGAGACCTATGCCGTCGTCCGGGCCGCCGCGAAATTCGATGTGCCGGTGCTGGGCCTGCGCGGGATCAGCGACGGCAAGGCCGACCTGACCGGCCTGTCCGACTGGACCGATACCCTGTCGGTGATCGATGAGGGTCTGGCCGAGGCGCTGGACCTGCTGAAAGCCGAGTTCGAACGCCTGACCGCCCCCCTTCCAGAGGAAGCCCCATGACTGCCCCCGCTGATCACCAGAAGGTCCTGATCGTCGATTTCGGCAGTCAGGTGACCCAGCTGATCGCGCGCCGGCTGCGCGAGGCGAGTGTCTATTGCGAGATCCATCCGTTCCAGAAGGCCGAGGCGGCGCTTGCGGGGATGAAACCGGCGGCCATCATCCTGTCGGGTGGGCCCGAGAGCGTGCATGAGGAAGGCAGCCCCCGAGCACCCCAGGCCGTGTTCGAGGCCGGGGTGCCGGTGCTGGGCATCTGCTACGGCGAGATGACGATGTGCGAACAGCTGGGCGGCAAGGTCGAGGGCGGCCACACCCGCGAGTTCGGTCGCGCGGAAATCACCGTCGAAAAGTCCTCGCCCCTGCTGGCCGGCCTCGCCCCGGTGGGCGCGGACGAGACGGTCTGGATGAGCCATGGCGACAAGATCGTCGCCATTCCTGAAGGCTTCGATGTCGTCGCGACCTCGGCCGGCAGCCCCTATGCGGTGATCGCCGATGAGAAGCGGCGCTTCTACGGCGTTCAATTCCATCCGGAAGTCATGCACACGCCGCGCGGCCACCAGATGCTGAAGAACTTCACCCATGGCATCGCGGGCTTGAAGGGCGACTGGACCATGGCGGCCTATCGCGACGAGCAGGTGGCGAAGATCCGCGAACAGGTCGGTTCGGCGAAGGTGATCTGCGGCCTGTCCGGCGGGGTCGACTCCTCGGTCGCCGCCGTCCTGATCCACGAGGCGGTCGGGGACCAGCTGACCTGCGTGTTCGTGGACACCGGATTGCTGAGGAAGGACGAGGCCACCCAGGTCACCACCCTGTTCCGCGAGCACTATAACATCCCGCTGGTGCATGTTGATGCGTCGAAGGAATTTCTCGGTGCCCTGGCCGGTCAATCGGACCCGGAGACCAAGCGCAAGACCATCGGCCGCGTCTTCATCGAGATCTTCGACCGCGAGGCCGGCAAGATCGAGGGGGCCGAGTTCCTGGCCCAAGGAACCCTGTATCCCGACGTGATCGAGAGCGTGTCGTCGTCCAGCGGCAAGGCCCATGTGATCAAGAGCCACCACAACGTCGGCGGCCTGCCCGACTATATGAAGCTGAAACTGGTCGAGCCCCTGCGCGAACTGTTCAAGGACGAGGTCCGGGCGCTGGGCCGCGAACTGGGCCTGACCGACGCCTTCGTGGGCCGTCACCCTTTCCCGGGACCGGGTCTGGCCATCCGCATCCCCGGCGAGATCACCCCGGACGCCGTGGAAACCCTGCAGCAGGCCGACGCCATCTATCTGGACGAGATCCGCAAGGCCGGCCTGTACGACAGTATCTGGCAGGCCTTCGCCGTCCTGCTGCCGGTAAAGACGGTGGGGGTGATGGGCGACGCCCGCACCTATGAAAAGGTCCTGGCCCTGCGCGCCGTCTCCTCGACCGACGGCATGACGGCGGACTTCTTCGAGTTCCCCTGGGATGTGCTGGGCAAATGCGCCACCCGCATCGTCAACGAGGTCCGGGGTGTGAACCGGGTGGTCTATGACGTGACCTCCAAGCCCCCCGGCACGATCGAGTGGGAATAGTCCGGGGCTTTCGCAGGCTGAGGACAGCAGCGGGCACCCTGCAGGGTGCCGAGCGACCCCGGGGGTAACCCGTGGTCAGTCGACGGCAGAGGGGCCGGTGTGGGGGGACGGGCCGGTCAGGTTCCGGCCCGGCCGCTCATTGTGCCTGTCGATCCGGGCGATGGACGCACAGGAACTCGTCCGCGCAGGCCTGAAGGTGCCGCTCCAGCGTCTCCGCCGGGACCGGGGGCAGGCCGAAGGCGGCCCGCATATGGGCCTCGCCCTTCACCGCACCCATGAACCGCCAGGCGGCCCCCTCCGGGTCATCGACGGCCAGCCGACCGGCCCGGGTCTCCAGCCGCAGCCACTCGGCGAACCGACTCTTGAGCGCGAGCACGGCCGTCTCGAAGAACAGTTCCGCCATCCGGGGCGCGCGGGCCGACTCTGCCACAATGACCTTGTGCATCCCCATGGCCTTGTCCCCGAGCACGAGGTCGAGAAACCGTGTCGCGACGGCGATCAGGCTCTCGCGCAGGGGACGGTCCGGATCCAGCTGGAAGCTGTCCGGCGTGACGACTGCCTCGCACTCGTGCCGCAGGACCGCCCGGAACAGGGCCTCCTTGTCGGCATAGCGGGCATAGATCGTCGCCTTGGCCACCCCCGCTGCATGGGCTACCGCATCCACGCTGGCCGCCTCATAGCCCCGCTCCATGAACAGGGTCCCGGCGGCGAGCAGGATGGCCTCGTCCTTGCCGGTGTCGCGGGGGCGACCCCGGCGGCTTGTGGGCAGGGCGCTTGCGTCTATTGACATACCATACCGATCAGTATTGTTATTAGTCACAGTACTCCAGCTTTGATGATGAGGCCAGACGATGCCTCGACCTCCGGATCAGGATTTCCGAAGATGAGCACTTCTGTGCCCCGCGCCAAGGCGGACTTTCGCACACGCTATGGCCCCTGGGCCGTGGTCACGGGGGTGACCTCGGGCATCGGCGAGGCCTTTGCGCTGGATCTGGCGCGACGCGGTCTGGACCTCGTTCTGGTGGCCCGCAATGGCGAAGCCCTGGCGACGCTGGCGTCCTCCCTGGCGCTGGCCGGTCGCCAGACGCGGGTGATCGCGGCGGATCTGTCGACCCTGGACGGGATCGAGGCGGTCCGCCGCGCGACAGCGGATCTGGAGGTGGGCCTGCTGGTGGCGGCCGCCGGCTTCGGCACGTCCGGCCTGTTCCTCGACGCGGATGCGGCGACGGAGCGGGAGATGGTCCAGGTCAACTGCCTCGCGGTGCTGGATCTGTGTCGGCATTTCGCACCGGCCATGGCGCGCCGCGGGCGGGGCGGTCTGGTCCTGATGTCCTCGCTCGTGGGACGACAGGGCACGCCCTATGCGGTGAGCTATGCCGCCAGCAAGGCCTGGGTCCATATCCTCGCCGAGGGCCTGAACGCCGAGCTGAAGCCTTCCGGTGTCGATGTCATCGCCTGTGCGCCCGGCCCTGTGCGCAGCGGCTTCGCGGAGCGGGCGGGCCTGCGGATGGGGCTGGCCGATCGCCCGCGCGACGTGGCGCGTCCCTCGCTTTCGGCGCTGGGCCGCAAGCGGGTAATCGCCCCCGGCCCCGTCTCCAAACTGCTGACCTGGTCGCTGGCGACGGCACCGAGGCCCTTGCGGATCCGCATCCTCGGCGGAGTCATGCGTGGCATGGCGAAGGGGAGCTGACCGGCCATGATGGCCATCGCGCTCAAGATGCTGGTCGGCGACAGCGCCAAATATCTGGCGCTGGTGTTCGGGGTCGCCTTCGCCACCCTGTTGATGAGCCAGCAGGTGTCGATCTTTATCGGTCTGATGACCCGGACCGCCAACCAGGTGCTGGACATCCGCGAGGCCGATGTCTGGGTGATGGACCGGCGGGTCCGCTACGTCGACGAGGTCGAGGCCCTGCCGGATGCCGCGCTGGGACGGGTGCGATCGGTCGAGGGCGTGGAATGGGCTGCGCCGCTCTACAAGGGGCTGGCGATCCTGCGCACGCGGGACGGTCTGATCAATCAGGTCAGTCTGGTCGGGCTCGATGATCAGTCCCTCGCGGGGGCCCCCAGAACCTGGCTGTCCGGCGATCTGGAGGCCCTGCGTCGGCCGAACGGCATGGTCTTCGATGTCCAGGGCGCCGCCCTCATCTGGCCGGAGGGCGATCCGCTCGATCGGGTCGGCGACGAGGTCGAGATCAACGACCGGCGCATGGTGGTGACCGGGATGGCGGACGCCTCGGCCCCCTTCATAACCTTCCCGGTCGCCTATGTGCGCTATTCCGAGGCGCTGCGGCTGGCCCCGCCCTCGCGCAACACCCTGTCCTTTGTGCTGGTTCGTGCGGCCGAGGGTCAGGATGCCCGCGCCCTGGCCGCACGGATCGAAAGCCAGACCGGCTATCAGGCCCTGACCTGGGACGCCTTCGCCTGGCGGTCGGTGCAGTACTACCTGACCCGGACCGGGATCCCGGTGAACTTCGGCATCACCGTGATGCTGGGCTTCATTGTCGGGGCGGCCGTGACGGCCCAGACCTTCTATCTGTTCGTTCTCGAGAACCTGCGTCAGTTCGGGGCGCTGAAGGCCATCGGGGCCACCAACGGCCAGATCACGACCATGGTCCTGCTGCAGGCCGCCGTGGTCGGATCGATGGGCTATGGGCTGGGCGTCGGCGGCTCGGCCATGTTCTTCACCTTCGTGCGCGGCGGGGCGGCGCTCGAAGGCTTCTACATGCCCTGGTACGTCCTCGCCGGCACCGGACTGGTGGTGGCGCTGATCATTCTCGTCTCGGTGTTCGGATCCCTGCTCAAGGTGTTCCGCGTCGATCCCGCGATCGTCTTCCGGGGATGACCGTGATCCCGGTGACAAACGCCCTCGTCGCGCGTGGCATAGACATGGACTTTGGCGATCGCGGCCTGAAGACCCGCGTCCTGTTCGGCGTGGATCTGGAGGTCGCCGCCGGCGAGCTGACCATGCTGGTCGGGCCCTCGGGGTGCGGCAAGACCACCCTGCTGTCGATCCTGTCCGGGACGCTCCGGCCCACAGGCGGCACGGTCGAGGTGATGGGCCAGGCCCTTACCGCCCTGCGTGACGCCGACAAGGTCCGGCTGCGCCGCCGACGGATCGGCTTCATCTTCCAGCAGTACAACCTGCTTCCGGCCCTGACGGCGGCCGAGAACGCGGCGGTGGCTCTGGTCGCGGACGGCATGTCGCTCAAGGCTGCGGCTGCACGCGCCCGCGCCGTCCTCGAGACCCTGGGGATGGGGCCCCATGTCGACAAGCTGCCGCGCGCGCTGTCCGGCGGCCAGCAGCAACGTGTGGCCATCGCCCGGGCCATCGTCCATGCGCCCGATCTGGTCGTCTGCGACGAACCCACCGCCGCGCTCGACGCCGGGACCGGCCGACAGGTCATGGACCTGCTGAAGGCCGCCGCCGCCGGTCCGGGACGGGCCGTTCTGGTCGTGACCCACGACAACCGCATCTACCCCTATGCCGATCGCATCGTGGCCATGGAGGACGGCCGCATCGTCGGTGACAGTCGCCTCGGCACCCTCCCGGAAGGTTTGCACCATGTCCCGTGATTTTCGTCGCATCGCCGGCCAGGCCGTTCTGCCGCTCGCGGCGGCGGGCATGTTCGTCTTCGCCGTCGTCGCGGTGATCCAGCCGGCGCGGACCCGGGCTGATGCGCCCGCCTCGCCGCCGATCGCCCCGGTCGCCGCCACCCTCGCCGGGACGGGTATCGTCGAACCCGAAAGCGAGCTGATCTCGGTGGCGGCCGAGCTGCCGGGTGTCGTCCGGCAGGTGCTGGTGGTTCCGGGCGACCGGGTCGATCAGGGTCAGGCCCTGTTTGCCCTGGATTCGCGCGCTGCACGCGCCGCCCTGGATGCTGCCCGGGCGGAGGTCGTTGTGGCCGGGGCTGCCGTCAGCCAGGCCGAGGTCGCCCTGGCCGATGCGCGCCAGCGGCTGGTCCTGTTCGAGTCCGTCGATGATGCCCGGGCAGTGTCCGCGGACGAACTGCAGCGCAGCCGCTTCTCCGTGCGGCGGGCGGAAGCCGGCGTCGCCGCGGCCCGGGCTGCACTGGGCAGCGCCCGTGCGGCCGTTGCTGTGCGCCAGACCGACCTGAACCGCCTGATGATCGCGGCCCCGATCGCGGGCCGGGTCTATCGCGTCAATGTCCGTCCCGGCGAGTTCGCCCCGGCGGGTGCCAGCCCCCAGCCCCTGATCACCCTCGGTGCGGACGGCCAACTTCACGTCCGGGCCGAGTTTGATGAGGCAGACGCCCCGCGTCTGAGGACCAACGCCCGGGCGTGGGGCATCCCCCGGGGGGAGGCGGCGAAGCGGATTTCGCTGACCTATGTCCGGACCGAGCCCCAGGTGGTGGAAAAGCGCACCCTGTCCGGTGGGGCCGAGCGGGTCGACACACGTGTGGTGCAGGTCCTCTACAGTTTCGATCCGGCGGCCCATCCGATCTGGCTGGGCCAGCGGATGGATGTGTTCGTCGAGGCCCCGACCCGCGCGACGTCAGGCGTACGGCCGTGATCCGCCCCCTGAGCGTAGCCGGACTGCTCATGCTCGGGGCCTGTGCCTCCAGCCTGCCGCCGGTGCCCGAACTGCGCCCGGTGCCCGGGGCGTGGACCGCCAACCCCACGGCGATCGCGCCCGGGGTCGAGGACCGCTGGTGGCTGGCCTTCGCTGATCCCGTGTTGACGGATCTCGTGGCGGCGGCCGATCTGGGCGACGATCCGATGATCGCCGAGGCGCGCCTGATGGAGGCGGTGTCCCGGCTGGAGTCTGCCCGTGCGCGGCTCCGGCCCGAGCTTGCGGCCGCAGGGGAGGGGGAGGCCGGCCGGGTCGACGGGTTCGAACAGGATCAGATCCGCGGCCTTCTGAGCCTGGCCTGGTCGCCCGATCTGAACGGGGCGGGCGCGGCGCGGGCGCGCGCGGCCATGGCGGCCCTGTCGGCCGAAGCGGCCCGGGCTGCGGCCGTTCGCCAGGCCACGCGCGGGACCGCCGTCGGGCTCTACATCGCCCTGCGCGAAGCCCAGGCGCAGGCGGCGGCCGCAGAGCGATCCATCGTCGCCCTGTCCGGGGCGCTGGCCCTGGCCGAGAGCCGCGAGCGGGCCGGCCTGACCTCCGGCTTCGACCGCGTCGCCACCGGGGCGCAGCTCGCAGCCGCCCGGGTCCGGCCTTCACGCGCGCTTGAGGCGGAAGCCACGGCCCGTCTCGGGCTGGAAGCCCTGCTGGGTCTCGCTCCGGGGGCTCTCGACGACAGGCCGGGAGACCGCCGTGAGCCACCTTCGGTCGCGGGGCCCGACGTTCTGCTGGTCCCGGCCGCGGTCCTGGCGCGACGGCCCGATCTGATCGCGGCGGAGTGGGACCTCGCTGTCACCGGCTATGAGGCTGAGGCCGCCCGGCGTGACTTCTGGCCGACCGTCTCCCTGTCGGCGGTCCTCGGGGCACAGGACATCCGGCCCGAAACGCCTGTGCTGATGTCTGGCGGTCTGGCCCGGGTCGGTGCGGGACTGGCGTCGCCGCTGCTGTCATTCGGACGCCTCGGGAGTGCCCGCGCCGCCGCCGACGCGCGCCGGCGTGCGAGCGCGCTCACCTATCGACAGGCGGCGACCCTTGCCCTGGCCGAGGTCGAACGCGCACTGGCCGCCACCGAGGGCTCGCGCCAACGCCTGACGATGCTCGAAGAGGCCCGCCGGCTGGGCGGGGATCGCCTCACCCTGGCGTCCAGCCGCTATCGGGCGGGATTGACCTCGGTGCTCGAGGTGCTCGCCGCCGAGGAGGCGCTGGCCGACAGTGACCTGGCGGTGGCCTCCGCCCAGGCGGAGGCCGCTCGTGCCCATGTCGCCCTGAGCCTGGCGATGGGGCTTGGCACCTCGCCGGACTCCGGTCTGGATGATTTCGGACCCCGGAGTTCACCCGTCCGCCAGATCCCGCGCGCTTAAAGGTCAACCCGGCTGCAGCGCGTTCCGGGCGAGGAGGTGCCCGCCATCTGCCCCGGTCTGGATACGACCACCGAGCGGGCGTGACAGCCGGTCGATGCGGGCCAGGATCGCCGCGCCCTGTTCGCTGTCGGCCAGCCGCGGGAACCCGCGCGTCGCCAGGTCGTCTGCTCCGCCCAGACCGGTCTCGTTCATCGCAATCGGCTGAAGCATCGTCTCGATCCTGCCGTCAGCCCGCCGTTCCAGATGGACGATGACACTGGTCCAGGCCTCGGGCGGGTAGCTGCCGGCCACCTTCTCGGTCTGGAAGATGAAGTTCCCGAGGCCATACAGGAGTGGCTTTCCGCGATGGACGCCCATGCCCTGGGGCAGGGGAGACCCGTGTCCGGCAAAGACGTCGGCACCCGCATCCACGCATCTGCGGGCCAGCGCCTGCTGCCAAGGCGGGACCAGGCTGTTGTCGGCCTCCCAGTCGTGATTGTGATGGCAGGCGATGACCAGCCGGGCCGTGGCGGCGGCCTGCCGGATCGCATCCATGACGCGCGCCTCGTCGCCGGCATGGAGCGTGCCATTGGCATCGCGACGAAGCTCGTTGACCCCGGGCCGGACCTCCGTCGCCATCCCGCCCTCGCGGACCTTTCCGGTGGCAAAGCCGACCACGGCCACGCGACCAGCCGCCGTGTCGACGAAGGCCGGGGCCGATGCTTCGGCCAGATTGGCACCGCTGCCCGAACTGGGGAGCCCGGTCGCGCGGAGCGCCGTCAGCGTATCCAGAATGCCGCCTGAACCCAGGTCGAAAGTATGGTTGTTGGCGGTCGTCAACAGGTTGACGTCGACGGATTTGAGTGCCTCGAGGATCTCTGGCCCTGCCGCATGAAGGGTCAGAAGATCTCGAGTGGGGGCACCGGCCCGGGGGCCGCGGATCACGGTCTCCAGATTGGTGAAGACCGAATCGGCAGAGGCCAGACGCGCGGCGATGGCAGGACGGCCCGGCCATTCGGACGCGGTCGGCGCATGTTCGATCAGCGCCTGACCCAGCAGTGCGACGCGCAGCGATCGCGGAGATCCGCGAAGGCTGGCACAGCCGGCCAGCGCGAGGCTGGCCGCCCCGCCGGCCATCAGATGTCGTCGGTCGAGTGTCATGCGTCACCTCCTGCACCGGCTGGACCATACCGATGCGCAACAGAACCTGCCCAGACCATGCGCATGTTGTATGGGTCGATACGGTGAAGCCATGCCGTTGCGGAGCCGTGACAGGCCCTGCCAGTGTCATCGACGGGGAGCCGGGGCGCGCTGTCGCCAACGGCCGGACATCGGGGACCTGAGCCATGACGACCACGCGCATCAAGACACTCTGCCTTTCCGGAAGCGCCTTCGCGGCCTTGTCGGCCGGCCTGCTGGGGCTGCCGGCGGTGGCTCTGGCCCAGAGCGTGCCGGAGCCGGAAGCCACCGTCGACGAGATCGTGGTGACCGGGTCGCGCATCCAGCGTCGGGACGCAGACTCGGTCGGCCCCCTGCTGACCCTGACGGCCGAGGACATCCGCAACTCGGGCGCGGTCTCGGTCGGGGATCTGTTGCAGCGCCTGCCATCGGCGGGCGTGAGCCTCAACAGCAATGGCACCCAGGGAACATCCTACGGCGCGTCTTCGATCAACCTGCGCTACCTTGGTGGGGCGGAAGGCAGCGGCAATCGCGTTCTGGTGCTGGTTGATGGTCAACGCTGGGTCGATGGCGTGGGCCAGCGGGGCTTCCGGGATTTTGTCGATCTGAACACCATTCCGCTGGGCATGATCGAAGGCATTGAGGTGCTGAAAGACGGTGCCTCGGCCATCTACGGTGCCGACGCCATCGCCGGGGTGGTGAACGTCCAGACCATTCGCGACTTCGACGGGGTCCGCCTGACTGCCCGCACCGGGATCACGTCCGAAGGGGACGGCGAGCAGTATTCGGCAACGGCGAATTTCGGCCGACGGTTCGAGAACAGTTCCGTGGTCCTGTCGGCCAGCTATGCCCGCGAGGATGCAATCCTGACGTCAGACCGGGATCGGACGGCGGTGAGCCTTGTTCCCCTGACCAGCCCGGGCACCAGTCCGCGTGGTCTGTTCGTTCTGCCTGGTCTGGCCAGCAACGCCTATTTCGGGACGGCCGCCGGATTCGCCGCCTCGGCTTCGCCAGCCACGGCCGTTGCGCTGGGGGGGTATGGCGCGGGTGCCCTGGCGGACGACAGCTTCCGCACCGCCGCCCTGCCGGGCGATCTCTACAATACCCAGGCCCAGGGCCTCTATTCCGCCGGGCCGAGTGAACGGTACGGTGTGTTTGGCCGCTTCCGGGCCCAGTTGACCGAGCAGGTCTCGTTCCATGTTGAGGGGCTCTACAACCGGCGCCAGTCGAACCAGCTGTTCTCGCCGGTCCTGCTGGACATCGGCGGGACGTCGGGAACGATCCGTGGCTTTTCACTCGCCAACAACCACCCGTTCAACCCGTTCGGCACAGCCAACGGTGTGCCGACCGCCAATGCCCTGACCTTTGCGGCAACCCAGGCGTGGCGCGTGCGCAAGGTGCTGACGGATCTCGGCAATCGGGACAACATCCAGGACGTGGAGACCTGGCGCATCGCCGCCGGTGCCGAGGGCACATTCACCGCCCTGGGGCGGGAATGGTCATGGGACGCTTTCGGCAGCTGGTCGAGGAACGAGATCCAGTCCTCGGCCCTGAACGGCGTCAACTATGAGAACCTGTTCCGGGGGCTGGGCAGTCCGGCCAGTTGTCTGGCCTCGGCCGGCTGTGTCCCGATCAATCTGTTCGCGCCGATGACGCCGGAGATGGCCAGCTCCATCCGCTTCACCACGCGGGAGTTCAACGCCACTGAACTGTTCGACGTGACCTACAATATCACCGGGGACCTGTTCACCCTGCCGGCCGGTCCGCTGTCTGTCGCGGCCGGCTACGAGTATCGGCAGAACAAGGCCGAGGACCGGCCTGACGTCTACGCCAACTCGACCCCGGTTCTGTTGTCCAGCCTGTACACGACCACGACGGCACAGACCCGGGTACCGACGGTGGGCGAGTATGCTCTGCACGAAGGCTATGTGGAGTTTGCCGTTCCGGTTCTGGCCGATGTCCCTCTGGCCCACCGCCTCGATGTCAGCCTGGCCGCCCGCTACTCGAACTACGATACCGTCGGCGACGCGACGACGGTCAAGGCCGGTGTGGGCTGGCGGCCGGTCGAGGATCTTCTGATCCGCGGAACCTGGTCCCAGGGCTTCCGTGCGCCGTCGATCCTTGAGCTCTTCCAAGGCGGTCGCGAGGTCAGTGTACAGGCGATCGATCCCTGCAACGGGGGTGCGGCCGCGCGGCCAACCCTGCCGGGCTGTGCCGGAATTCCCGCCAACTACAACCAGGCCAACTTCAATCTGAACGGGCTGATTCCCGGGGTGACCTCCGGCAACCGGCAGCTCGAGCCGGAGACGGCCGACACCTTCAGCGCCGGCTTCGCCTTCCAGCCCGCGGCTGTTCCGGGCCTGACCCTGACCGCCGACTGGTACGACATCACCATTTCGGACGCGATCGCCTCGCAGGCTGCGGCCCAGATCCTCGGACTGTGCGCGGCCCGCGCAGGGGCCTTCTGCGACCTGGTCACGCGCGATCCTGTCACCGGAGCCGTGACCCGCCTGACGCAGGGAGCCCAGAATCTCTCCGAGATCCGGACGTCCGGCGTCGACGCGACGGCTCGGTACGAGTTCAGCACCGGCATCGGACGTTTCGCCGCTGTGCTGGACACTTCCTATCTGGAGGAGTTCACGACCGTGAGCCCGGATCCGACCGGCGGGCCCGACATTCTCGACGAACGCGCCGGCAAGGGGGACCGGTCGCGATCGACCTATCCGCATTGGAAGGGACAGGGCTCGCTGCGGTGGAGCGACGGCCCCTGGATGGCCTTGTGGCGGGGCCGCTACATCGGTGAGACCACCGACGTTGTGAACGCGGTCAAGGACGCGACGACAGACGCGATCTTCTATCAGGATCTGGAAGGGACCTATTCCTTTGACCGCTATGACGCCACCATCACGGTCGGGGTCAGCAACCTCTTCGACAAGCAGCCCCCCGCCTCCTACGCGAACGCTCCGATCAACTACGACATCTACACCTATGATGCGCGCGGTCGCAGTGCCTACATCCGTGTTGGACTTCAGTTCTAGGGTTCAGGCGTCAGCATGACGGACGTCGCCGACCCCGGCCCGGAGCCCTCGCGAAAGCGGGGGCGGTGGCTCGATCGCATCGAGGGCCTGGGCAATGCCTTGCCCGATCCTGTCTTCATCCTCGCCGGCTGCATCGTGGTGCTGGTTGCGGTGTCCGTCCTCGCGGCCCAGGTGGGGTGGAGTGCCGTCAACCCCGTCACCGGCGAGCGCCTCGCCGCAATCAGCCTGTTGTCACGTGAGAACGTCACCCGGCTGCTGGTGGACATGCCGGACACCCTGACACGGTTTCCGCCGCTGGGACTGGTGCTCAGTGTCATGCTGGGCGCGGCGGTGGCGGAACGGTCCGGCCTGTTCGCCGCCCTGCTGGGCGGGGGTGTGCGCCGACTGCCGACGCGGTTCCTGACACCGGCGGTCTTCATCATCGCCCTGTTCTCCCATCATGCCTCGGATGCGGCCTATGTGGTGTTGATCCCCCTGACCGCGCTGGTGTTTGCCAAGGCGGGCCGGCATCCGCTGGCAGGCGTGGCCATCGCCTATGCGGGCATCTCCGGCGCGTTTGCGGGCAACATCGTCCCCGGGCAGTTTGACCTTCTCATGCTGGGGATCACGGCCCCGGCCGCGCAGCTGATCGATCCGGCCTATGGCGTCAATCCGCTCGGAAACTGGTGGTTCACCCTTGCCATCGGTGTCCTGTTCACGCCGATCGCCTGGTTTGTTACGGATCGGATCATCGAGCCCCGGCTCGGCCGATGGTCGGGTCAGATGCCCGAGGGCATGGATGAGGCCGATACCTTTGGGGTGATGAGCCCGCTCCAGCGTCGCGGGCTGATGTGGGCGGGCGTTGTGGCGCTCGGCGTGATCTCCCTCTTTGCCGCCCTTGTGCTTTGGCCGGGCGGCGGCCCCCTGATCGACACCGCCGCTGAGGGGCCCCGGCGTCTGGCCCCCTTTTATGGGGCCCTCGTCGCCGCCTTCATGATCCTGTTTCTCGGTTGCGGATGGGCGTTCGGAGCGGTGTCCGGGACCATCCCGTCGCACCGCACGCTGGTGCGGATGATGGGCGAGGGTATGCGGGACGTCGCGCCCTACATCGTCCTGGCCTTCTTCGCGGCGCACTTCGTGGCCATGTTCGCCTGGTCCAATCTCGGCCCGGTGCTGGCCGTCAGCGGGGCCGACGCCCTGAAGGGGCTGGAACTGCCTCGACCGCTGCTGCTGGTCTCCTTGCTGGGTATGTCGTCCGGCCTCGACCTCGTGATCGGCTCGGCCTCCGCCAAATGGAGTGCCATGGCACCGGTTGTCGTGCCGATGCTGATGCTGCTCGGCGTCTCGCCGGAAATGACCACGGCCGCCTACCGGATGGGCGATTCCATCTTCAACATCGTCACACCCCTGGCCAGTAACTTCCCTCTGGTCCTGATCATCAGCCAGCGCTGGAAGCCCGATTTCGGGATCGGTTCGATGATCGCCCTGATGCTGCCCTACAGCATCGCCTTCGGGCTGGCAGGAATCGTGCTGGTAACGGCGTGGGTCAGCCTTGACCTGCCCGTCGGCCCGGGAGCGCCCGCAAGCTATACGCCGCCTCCGGCAATTGCTTCAGTTCTCTCGGCGGCGTCATGAGCGCGATCGGATACGCCGCACGGTCGGGCGGCGATGTGCGTGTTCTGAAGGATGTCATGGTGCCGATGCGCGATGGCGTCCGGTTGGCGGCGGACGTCTATTTTCCTGCCGACGCGGCCGGGCCGGGGAGCGTCATTCTCGAGCGGACTCCCTATGACAAGACCGGCACCAACCACGCAGACCGCTCACGCGCCGATCCTGTCCCCCGCCCCAAGCCGGCGATAGCCGCCGAGTTTGCCCGGGCCGGCTACGTCTATGTCTTGCAGGATTGCCGGGGGCGATACCGGTCGGAAGGGGTCTTCTCGAAGTACCTGAACGAGGCCGAAGACGGCTTCGACACCCTGGACTGGTTGACGAAACAACCCTGGTGCGATGGCCGGATCGGCATGACGGGTCTGTCCTATTCAGCGCATGTCCAGGCCGCGGTCGCTGCCCTTGGCCACCCTGCACTGGCTGCGATGTTCATGGATTCCGGCGGCTTCGCCAGCGGGTTTCACAGCGGCATCCGTCAGGGCGGAGCGTTCGAGCTCAAACAGCTCACCTGGGCCTACAAACATGCCTTGCTGGCTCCCGAAACCCTGAAGGACCCCGCACGGCGGGTCGCGCTGGCGGCCGAGGATATCGGTGCGTGGACCCGCATCAATCCGTGGACGAAGGGCCACTCTCCCGTCGCGGCTGCGCCCGAGTACGAGGCCTTTGTTGTGAACCTGTGGTCGCGGGAGACCTATGGTCCGTTCTGGGAGCAGCCGGACCTCTGCGCCGCGGCGCACTACGACCGTTTCACCGATGCGCCCATGGTCTTCATGAGCAGCTGGTACGATCCCTACGCCCTGGCAGCCACCGACAATTTCGCGGCCTTGAGCAAGCTCAAGACCGGCCCGGTCAGGCTGATCATGGGACCGTGGACGCATGGTCAGCGCTCTGTGACCTGGGCGGGCGACGTGGATTTCGGGCCGCGGGCCACGCTGGATGGACAGCTGGCAGACGATTATGTGGACCTGCGCCGCGCCTGGTTCGATCGCCATCTCCGGCGGAAGGCGGAAGAGCCTGATCCAGTACCGTCACCGGTCAGACTGTTCGTGATGGGGGGCGGATCGGGCCGGCGCACGGTGACGGGGCGGCTCGATCATGGCGGGGACTGGTATGATGAGACGGACTGGCCGCCGCCCGCGTCCATGCCCGTCTCCTTCCGTCTTGATGCCAACGGTGGCCTGTCAACGACGGCAGGGCCCGCAGGTCAGCGAACCTGGCGGCATGATCCCCTGGCCCCCGTGCCCACCATCGGCGGTGCCATTGCGTCCGGTGCGCCGCTGATGGACGCAGGCGGCTATGACCAGCGCGAGACGGCCGATCTCTACGGCGCTTCCGTCCCCGGGCGCGCCCTGGCGGATCGGGACGACGTCCTTGTGTTCCAGACCGAGCCGCTGGATGTGGCCACGGAAGTGACCGGGCCGATCGTCGCCCATCTCTGGGTGTCGTCCACGGCCAGGGACTGTGACGTCACGATCAAGCTTGTCGATGTCTATCCGCCGGGCCCGGACTACCCGGATGGCTATGCGTTGAACTTGACCCACGGCGTGCTGCGCCTACGGTTTCGCGACGGGTTCGACGCTGTGCGCCCGATGAACCCGGGAGAAATCTATGGCGTCGAGATCAGGGCCTTTCCGGTCGCAAACCTGTTCTCCGTCGGGCACCGCATCCGGCTGGACGTCTCCGCAAGCAACTTCCCGCATTTCGACGTCAATCCGGGGACGGGCGCTCCGGCGGGCGAGCCCTGCGAGCCTGTGGTCGCTCTGTGCACCCTCCACATGGGGCCAGCCACACCGTCCCGCGTTACCCTGCCCGTCCGGTCCCCGCGCGACGGCTGATTGATGCGGGGATTGTCCGACGAAGCGGGACGTCCGCTGCGGCTTCGCGCCCTTCGGATTTTCAGCGCGATTGTTCGCCTCGGGTCCGTGACCGCCGCCGCGCGCCGGCACGGTCTCAGCCAGCCGGCGGCCAGCCGCATGCTGGGCCAACTGGAGCATGACGTCGGTTTCGAGCTGTTTCACCGTGACCGTGGCCGGCTGATGCTGACCGCCGACGGACTGCTGCTGCACCAGGAGGTCGAGCGCGCGCTGGACAATGTCGAACGCGTCCAGTCCCTTGCACGGGATATCTCCAGCTTCAGGGTTGGCCATCTGCGCCTCGTCGCCCCGCCCAGCTTTCTTGAAGCCGTGTTGCCGGACCTGATCACCCGCTTCCTGGCCCAATACCCCCAGGTCCATCTGTCGATCGACTCCCACGGGGTCGAGGTGGCCAAGGCCATGATCGCGTCGCGCGCGGTCGACGCGGGTTTCGTCAAGCTCCCCCACAATCGCGCCGACCTGCATGCTGAAACCGTGCTGGAGAGCGAGACGGCCTGTGTGCTCCCGCGCAGCCATCCCCTGGCGGATCGGACCACCATTGATGCGGGCGATCTGCGCGGTGTTCCGCTGATCCTTCTGGGCCAGGGGCAGAGGTTCCGCGGTCAGGTCGAGACCGCTCTCGCGGACGCGGGGGTCATTCCTCGCGTGAAGGTCGAGACCCACACGATCGCCTCGGCCTGCGCCCTGGCGGCGCGCGGTGTCGGCGTCGCCATTGTGAATGAAACGCTCGCCGCCGCCTATGTTCGGGACGATACGGTGTTGAGACGCTTTACGCCCGGCATTCGGCATGAGTATGCGTTTGCGACCTCGGCCGGCGCTGAGCGAAACAGGCTGGCGGAAGCCTTTCTGGCCGTCTTGCGACAGGCGCCGCTCTAATCACCCTCGCCTGCGGAGATCTCCATGAGTGCGGTCGTCCAGATCCAGATTGGTCGCAAGGACCTCCATGCGGCGCGGATCGTGACCCTGCCTCTGCCGGAGACGGTCGAGGGCGAGCTGGTCGTCGCGGTGGAGCGGTTCGCCCTGACCGCCAACAATGTCAGCTATGCCGTCACCGGCGATCTTATCGGCTACTGGGGCTTCTTCCCCGTCGATGCCGAATGGGGCCTTGTTCCGGTCTGGGGCTACGGAACCGTGATCGCGTCCGGTTGCGCCGGGGTGGAGGTCGGCGAGCTGCTGTACGGCTTCTTCCCCATGGCCTCCCATGTCGTGCTGCGGCCTGGCAAGGTGAGGCCGGACTCGTTCATCGATTTCGCCGAACACCGCCGGTCCCTGCCTGGCCTCTACAATCGCTACAACCGGCTGGGCGGCGAGCCGCCGGAGAGCGCGGCCATGGGCGACGAGCGCTGTCTGCTGTTTCCCCTGTTCGCCACCTCCTGGATCCTGTCCGACTATCTGGAGGACAATGCGATGTTCGGCGCGACCCGCGTGCTGATCGGCAGCGCCTCGTCCAAGACGGCCTTTGGCTTGGCCTGGTTGCTGGCCCGGGCACCGGACAGGACGGTGGAGATCGTGGGCCTGACCTCGCCCGGCAACGTCGCCTTCACACAGTCCCTCGGCATCTATGACCGGGTCCTGACCTATGATCGGGTCGAGGCGCTGGAGACCGGGGTCCCGACCGCCTTCGTCGACATGTCCGGATCGGGTACCGTGATCCGCGCGATCGATGATCATCTGGGCGAGAGCGTCGTCCTCAGCTCCATCGTGGGCGCGACCCACTGGGACGCGAAACGTCACAAGGGCGAGACGCGCGGAGCCACGCCGACCTTCTTTTTCGCCCCGGCCCAGTTCGGCAAGCGTGAGCAGGACTGGGGCCCCGGGGTTGCCATGGTCCGGGCCCAGGCGGCCAGCGCCCGTATCGCCGCCGAGGCCCGGGTCCTGCTGGAGGTGCGCCACAGTCACGGCCCCGAGGCCGTGCGCGACGCCTGGCTGGAGATGCTGGACGGACGCACACCGCCCTCCACGGGCGTCATGCTCAGCGTCGGCGAGGTTCCGTAGGCGAGCGTCGGCCGCTACCCCGCCGCACCGGAGTCCGCGCCGTGCCCGGGCGACCTTGCGTCGCGGGCGTCCCCTGCGCACTGTGCCGCCCCATCCCGACCCTGCCGGCCCCAACGGGGGCCGCCAGGGGTGGATCATCCAACGCCTCGCTCGCCTGACGGAGACCCCCATGACCCAGCCTGTCCAGATCCGGCTTGCCCGCCGGCCCGAAGGCCCTGCCGATGCCTCCACCTGGTCGATCACCCATGATGAGGGTCGGGCACCTGGGGAGGGCGAGATCCGGCTCGCGGTCACCCACATCTCTCTGGACCCGGCCATGCGCGGCTGGATCAGCGATGCGCGCAGCTACATGCCGCCGGTCGGCATCGGCGACGTCATGCGGGCGATCGGCATCGGCGAGGTGACCGCGACGGCCAGCGACCGGTTCCGGATCGGGGACATGGTCATGGGGCTGACCGGGGTGCAGACGGACGCCACGGTCCTGGCCCGGGACTTCAACCGGATCGAGCCCTCGCTGGCCCCGCCAGAGACCTTCCTCGGGGGCCTCGGCATGCCCGGTCTGACCGCCTATTTCGGGCTGCTGGATCTCGGCAAGCCCGAGCCCGGCCAGACTGTGGTGGTCTCGGCCGCAGCCGGTGCCGTGGGGGGCGTGGTCGGCCAGATCGCGAAGATCAAGGGCTGCCGGGTCGTCGGTCTCGCGGGGGGACCGGACAAATGCCGCTATGTCGTCGAGGAACTGGGCTTTGACGCCTGTATCGACTATCGCGCCGGAGCCCTGCACGAACAGCTGAAGGCCGCCTGTCCGGACCGGATCGACGTCTATTTCGACAATGTGGGCGGGGAAATCCTCGAAGCCTGCCTAGGGCTTCTGGCGCAACGGGCCCGGGTCGTGATCTGCGGGGCCATCAGCCAGTACAACTCGACCGAAGGGATGAGAGGGCCGGCCAACTATATGAGTTTGCTGGTCAATCGTGCGCGGATGGAGGGGTTCATGGTATTCGACTACCAGAAGCAGTTCCCGGCGGCGGTGATGGAGATGGCCGGCTGGGTCGCTGCGGGCAAGCTTCGGTTCCGGGAACATGTTGTCGAGGGGATCGAGTGCTTTCCGACCGCATTCAACATGCTGTTCACCGGTCAGAACTTCGGCAAGCTGGTGATCCGGGTCTGAACCCTCTCAGACGCTCAACCAGACCAGATGGCCGAGGGCGGCGGCGAGGGCGAGCCCCAGCGCCACGGCCAGCCGCGGGCCGGCGACAAGGGTGGAGATCGGCTGGGCGGGAAACGCCATGGCGTGGGTCAGGGCCGCCATCTTCAGCTCATGCGCCCGCAGGAAGTTCGCATTGGTGGCCAGCACC
Organism: Caulobacteraceae bacterium; assembly: GCA_019748095.1. Classification (GTDB taxonomy): domain Bacteria; phylum Pseudomonadota; class Alphaproteobacteria; order Caulobacterales; family Caulobacteraceae; genus Brevundimonas. The sequence goes on from JAIEQA010000011.1 coordinate 22,320, forward strand.
ATCATGTCCCGCCGGCTGCGGTAGCGCATCAGGCCGGCGACGCTCCACCCCGGGTCAGCCGGCACATTCAGGGCATCCACATAGCCCGAGACCTTGCGATAGCTGAGCAGGGGCAGGCCGCCCCCCGCGATCAGGGTGGGGGCGAAGACAGCGAAATAGGCCCGCAGCAGAGACAGGCCGCTGCGGCCCTGGCCGGTGACCGGATCGGCGACCTCTCCGGGACGGACGCGGATCAGGTTGACCATGATGAACTCACGTCCGTCGTCCGCCTCCAGAAAGCGGCGGATCTGGTCCAGATCGTTCAGCCCCGGGGGCCAAAGGGCTTCGGCCCGGCCCATGAAGACCTCGATCTCACGCGGCCGGATGGCCCCCCGCCAGTTGTCGTACCAGAGACGGAAAAGGGCATACAGGACCGCTGCTCCCGCCCAGATCATCCACGGATGGGGCTCCACCGCCGGGCTCAGTTCGACCAGGTGACATAGGTGTCGCCGGGCTGGATCTTCTCCTCGCCGGTGCGGTCCACCCCCACCGGGGCCTCGACGAGGGCCGGCCACATCGTCGGTCCCTGGGCGGCGTTGTGGGCCTCCAGCTCTGCCTTCAGGGCGGCGACGATGTCAGGACGGCTGGTGGACAGGTCGCGCTGTTCGGTCGGATCGGTGGCCAGATCGAACAGCCAGGTGCGGGCCGGACGGTCGAGGACCTGAAGTTTCCAGTCGCCCGACCGGACGACGCGATAGCCGCCCGAGCGCCAGAACAACGACTGGTGCGGACGACCCGGCGCTTCGCCGGCGAGGAATGGCGACAGGTCCACACCGTCCATCTTCCGGTCGGCGGGAAGCGGCGCTCCGGCGGCGGCGGCGGCCGTGGCATAGACGTCGAAATGCGAGACCGGGGCCGCCAGTCGCGTCCCGGCCGGAATCCGCTCCGGCCAGTGCATCATGAAGGGCACCCGGATGCCGCCTTCGAAGAAAGTCAGTTTCCAGCCGCGGAAGGGCGCATTGATCTTCGGCAGTCCCAGATAGTTGGCCCCGCCGTTGTCGCTGGTGAAGACCACCAGGGTGTTCTGGTCCAGACCCTGGGCCTTCAGCTCGGCCATGATCCGGCCCACGCCCCGGTCCAGCGCCACGATCATGGCCGCATAGACCCGCTCGCGGTGATTGGTGATGTGGCCGAGCGCCTCGTAGTCGGACTTCAGCGCCTGCAGCGGCGTGTGCGGGGCGTTGTAGGCCAGGTACATGAAGAACGGCCGGTTCCGGTTGGCACGGATGCCGGCCAGCGCCTCGGTGGTCAGATAGTCGGTCATATAGGCGTCGGGGTGGAACCGTTCGCCGCCGTTGTACTGGACGCTGTAGGGCAGGTTGGCCCACAGGAATTTGTCGATCGGATCAAAGTCCTGGCGGGCATTGACCACATCGGGGTGTTTCGCCGGCAGGAACATCTGGGCCCCCACGATGAACCCCAGTGTCTCGTCAAAGCCCTGCTGCTCGGGGCGCATGCCGTTGGTCTCGCCCAGATGCCATTTGCCCAGATGAATCGTGTGGTAGCCCCGCCCCTTAAGCAGCTCGGCCAGGGTGATCTCGGAGGCGGGCACGCCCATGTCCTCATAGGGCGGGGTCTCGGCGACCCGGTCGCTGCGGAACACCGGCCGGGGGCCGTCGCTGCGTGGGACCAGGGTGGGGATCAGCTGGGCCAGCTGGACCGGGACGGCTGTGAACTCAAAGCCGAACCGGGTCGGATAGCGGCCGGTCATCAGGGCTGCGCGCGACGGGGAACAGGTGGCGTTTCCCGCATAGCCGGTGGACAGGACCGCGCCGCTCTGCGCCAGGCCGTCGATATTGGGCGTGCGGACCGTGCCGTCGGCGAGCCCGCCGTTCAGGCTGATGTCATTGAACCCCAGATCATCGGTGAGAATGACGATGATGTTGGGTGGACGATCCGCCGGCGCGGCGGTCGGCGTCGCCGGGCCGGCCTGCCAGACCACCGGACGGTTGGGGCCGACCGGCGGACCCCGCCATCCCGCGATATGCAGGATGACATAGTCCTTGAGGGCGAGGCCGCCAAAGCCGAGCAGGACCAGCCCCACAATCGCGCCCCCGATCCAGACGATTGGCTTCATCTTGATTCCCCGACGGACACTTCGGTCCTTGCCCTATCTATTGGCATGCAGGATGACAATAGATGGCTGCGAGTGTAAAGCCCCGGCGGAAACGAGGAACCCTTCGATGTCTCAATGGTCAACCCTGTTTGCCGCGATCGTCCTGGTCGCCACCCTGTCAGTGCCCGATGTGACGATGGCAGGGACGCCGGCCGAGGACTTTGTGGCCTGCGATGCCGACCGGTCCGGCGCACTCAATCCCGCCGAGTTCCGTTGTTTCATCGGCCGGGCGGCGCAGGCCGGGCGCGCGCGTGCGGTCATGGTCCGTGACAACAATGCCTACGATCGCGCCTTTACCCGCCTGGACCGGGACCGGAACGGGCAGTTGTCCCGCCCAGAGCTCCAGATCGGCTAGTCCCGATGGACAGGACCGTCTTTGACTTCATCATCGTGGGGGCCGGGTCGGCCGGTTGCGTCCTGGCCGAACGGCTGTCGCGCGATCCGGCGCACTCGGTCCTTGTGCTGGAGGCGGGCGGGTCCGATGACAGCCCGCTGGTGCGCACGCCGATGCTGATGGGACTGGCGATCCAGTCGAAGGCATTCAACTGGCACTATGAGACCGAGCCCCAGACGGCGCTGGACGATCGCCGGCTGTACTGGCCCCGGGGCCGGACCCTGGGCGGGTCCAGTGCCATCAACGCCATGCATTACATCCGGGGCGCGCCGGAGAATTACGACGAATGGCGTGATGTCTACGGCTGCGAGGGCTGGGGCTGGGACACCGCTCTGCCGGCCTTTCGCGAGGTCGAGGGACAGGCCCGGGGATCCGACCTGTGGCATGGGGCTGTCGGCCCGCTGACCGTTCAGGATGTCCACGCCCTGAACCCGCTGACCGAGGCCTTCTTTGAGGCCGGCTCCCTTCTGCAGTACCCGCGCAATCCGGATTTCAACGCCGCGACCCAGCTGGGGTTCGGTCCCTATCAGGTGACCCAGCGCGGCCTGCGTCGCTGGAGCGCGGCGGATGCGTTCCTGAAGCCCGCCCTCGATCGGCCGAACCTGACGCTCCAGACCGGGGCCCTGGTCCACCGCGTCATGCTGGAGGGGGCCGTGGCCACGGGGGTGGAGGTCGGGATCGCGGGACAGGTCATGAGCCTGACGGCCCGCTGCGAGACCATCCTGTGCGGAGGGGCTGTGAACTCGCCGCAGCTGCTGCAGTTGTCGGGCATCGGCGATGGCGACGATCTGAGGGCGGCCGGTGTCACGCCGGAGGTCGACCTGCCCGGGGTGGGGCGCAATCTGCAGGACCATATCGACATCATCGGCCAGATCTCGACCCGCAGTGCCACCTCCATCGGCCTGTCGCTGCGGGCCCTGCCGACCCTGATTGGCGGGGTCGCGGCGTGGGTGGGCGGTCGGGCCGGGCCCCTGTCGACCAATCCGATCCAGGGCGGGGCCTTTGTCCGGTCCTCGCGCGCCGGCGACCTGCCCGATCTCCAGCTGGTCTTCACGCCCGGTCTGGCCGCCCCCCATGGCCGGGACCTGCCGCTGGGGCACGGGGCGACGCTGCACGCGTGTGTGCTCTATCCCGAAAGCCGGGGCCGGATCCGGATCGTCTCGGCGGACCCCACTGTGCCCCCGGCCATCGATCCCGCCTATCTGACGGCGGGGACGGATCTGGAGGTGCTGACCGACGGGCTGCAGATGGTCCGCACCCTGCTGGGATCGGCCGCCTTCGCCTTCGACCGGCGGGCGGAGCTGCTGCCGGGCCCGGCCCGGACCAGCCGGTCCGACCTGATGGACGACGTGCGCGCCCGGGCCGAGACCCTGTATCACCCGGTCGGGACCTGCGCGATGGGGGGCGGCGAGCTGGCCGTCGTCGATCCTTACCTCAGGGTGCGGGGCGTGAAACGATTGCGGGTCGTGGACGCTTCCGTCATGCCGCGCCTGATCGGTGGCAACACCAATGCCCCCACCATCATGATCGCCACCCGCGCGGCCCCGATGATTCTGGAGACGACCTGATGACCCCTTCGCCCGAAGTCGCCGCGGACATCGCCAGAATCGAGGCCCTGATCGAGGCCCAGCGGGCCGCTTTCGCGCGCCAGCCCCGCCGGCCGCTTGCGGATCGCCGCGGGGACCTTCAGGCCATCGAGCGTCTGGTGCTGGACAATGAGGCCGCGATTGCCGACGTCATCGACGCCGACTTCGGCGGCCGGTCCCGCAATGAGACCCGGCTGGTCGAGATCGCAGTGACCGCCCAGGCGGCCCGCAACGCCCGCCGTTATCTGGGCCGCTGGATGGCTCCGAAGACAGTGCCGACCCCGGCGATCGCGGCACCGGGACGGTCGGTGATCCGACAGGAGCCCAAGGGCGTCGTCGGTATCGTCTCGCCGTGGAACTATCCGGTCCAGCTGACCCTCGTGCCGCTGGTCGCGGCGCTTGCGGCGGGGTGCCGTGCCTTGATCAAGCCGTCGGAACTGACGCCCCGCACCTCGGCCCTGATGGCGCGTCTGCTGGCTGAGCATTTCCCGACCGAACAGGTGGCCGTGGTTACCGGGGGCGCCGAGGTGGCCGAGGCCTTCTGTGCCCACCGGTTCGACCATCTGTTCTACACTGGCTCGACCCGGGTGGGGCGATCCGTGGCCGAGGCGGCCGCCCGCCATCTGTCACCGGTGACGCTGGAACTGGGCGGCAAGTCGCCCGTCATCGTGGACGCCGATGTGCCGCTTGAGCGGGCCGCCCATCCCATCGCCTGGGGCCGCTTCCTGAACGCGGGCCAGACCTGCGTCGCCCCCGACTATGTGCTGGCCACCGGAGGGCGGGCCGAGGCGCTGGGGCAGGCCGTGATCCGGCAGGCCGGGCAATTCTATCCGGATGTCGGCATCAATGACGACTACACCGCGATCGTCTCGGACCGTCACTATGCGCGGCTCAACGCCATGATCGGGGAAGCCCGGCAGCGGGGCGTCGAGGTCCTCCAGACTCCTCACGACGCGGCGGCCGCCGCGCGGTCCCGGCGCGTCCCCCCGACTGTCCTGATCGACCCGCCGCACGACCTCGCGGTGATGCGCGAGGAGATTTTCGGGCCGCTGCTGCCTGTGCTTTCGACCGCCTCGATCGAGACGGCCTGTGCCCAGGTCAATGCCGGCGAGCGGCCTCTGGCCCTGTATGTGTTCAGCGACGACCGGCGGGTGGTGCAACAGGTGCTCGACTCGACCCACTCAGGCGGCGTGACCGTGAATGCCACCATGCTGCACCTGACCAATGAGAACCTGCCCTTCGGCGGCGTCGGCGAAAGCGGCTCCGGGGCCTATCACGGACGGCGCGGCTTCGAGGAGTTCAGTCACGCCCGCAGCGTGTTCGAGGCCGGCCGCTGGCACGCCAGCCGCCTGATCGCCCCGCCTTACGGTGCAGTGTTCCGGACGATCGCCGGGCTGGCCTTGAGGGCCTGAGCCGAGGGCAGGGTGCGGTATCCCAGCAGGACAACCGCCAGCATCAGGATCTCTACAGCGATGAGCGGCAGGGCGGCGGTGCCGCTGCCGTCCAGAACTGCGCTGACCAGCCGGCCTGCGATGATGACGGTGAGCATGATGATCGGCACGATCAGGACATCAGATCGGTTTCGGATGGCCGCATAGATGGCGGTCCCTCCTAGGATAGCGAAGATGCCGAGGAAATCGCCCCGCAGCGTCGACAGTCCCAGAGGCCCCAACGCTTCCAGACCCAACCGGGCCGCCGCCCGGGCCGGAAACAGCAGAAAACCCAGTGCGAGAGGCAGGGTCAGCCCCCCAACAGCCAGCAGGCCGATCCGGACGATGGTGATCAAGGCATAACCCCCTCTGACATTCATGGTGACAGCTCTGTCCGCATGAAAGTGCCTCGGGCATCGTGCCCGGGACCCTGAAAGGCTATAGCGAACGGGGATTTGACCAGCAAAGCTTATTCCGCTCGAGACGTCTTTATTTTGGCACTAATGGTGCTAATGTTTTTGGAAAGGTCCACCGTGGCGCACGAGAATGGACGGGGAAACGGTCGCGACCTTCAGCGGGTCGACGGCCATCGGGGAGGGAAGACATGAAGACCAACACAAGACTGGGCGTATCACTGCTGTCGCTTGCGGCAGCCCTGTCGGCGGGCTCCGCCGCGGGCGCACAGGACCGGCAGGACCGGGCTGCGGAACCGGTGGTTCTGGACGAGATCATCGTCCTGGCGACCAAACGGCCCGAAAGCCTGTTTGATGTGCCGGTCGCTGTCACCGCCTATGGCGCGGAGCAGCTGCAGGCGGCACAGGTGCGCGACGTTCGCGACCTCCAGGTCGTGGCCCCGACCCTGGTGGTCAACGCCAGCGCCGGATCGACCCAGACCATCTTCACAATCCGCGGGATCGGCACGCCCGGTCAGAACACCGGGCTGGAACAGTCCGTGGGGGTCTTCATCGACGGCGTCTATCGCGGCCGGCCGGGCGCTGCCCTGGGCGACCTGTCCGATGTCCGCCAGATAGAGGTCCTGCGGGGACCGCAGGGTACGCTGTTCGGCCGTAACACCTCGGGCGGGGTCATCAGCGTCCAGACGGAACTGCCCGAGTTCGTTCCGGGGGGGCAGGTCGAGGCGTCGTTCGGGGACTATAATCATCGCCAGTTGCGGGCCACCGTGACGGGACCGCTTCTGGGCGATGCGCTCGCCGGGCGGCTGACGGCGACCACCCAGCAGCGCGACGGCTATGTCACCGATCTCGGGACGGGAGACACCTACAATGACCGGTCGCGCTGGTCGGTGAAGGGCCAGCTGTTGTGGGATATCTCGCCGCAGGCCACGCTCAGGCTGATCGCTGATTACTCCGAGACCGACGAGGTCTGCTGTGTCGCCGTCCCCGTATTCTATGGGCCGACGGCCGCCGCCATCACGGCCTTGGGCGGTACCCGGCGTCCGGGGACGGCGGGGACCTATGGCGGCGTCGCCGGGACCTTCGTTGACAACACCCGCTACGATGTGGCGCTGAATCCCGCCACCCAGCCGACCAGCGATGCCTCCGAGGATCAGGGCGTTTCGGCCCAGCTGGACTGGAATCTGGGGGCCGTCGACCTCACCGTTATCGCCGCGCGACGCACCTACGAGACCCTGCCCACGATCGATGCCGACTACAGCGGTCTGGACCTGCTGACCCAGACCAGCGGACAGGACATCACCGAGGGCTCTCTGGAGATCCGCCTCGCGTCGGCCGATCCGGACGCGCGGCTGGAGTGGCTGGTCGGGGCCTTCCTGTTCGATCAGGACATCTTCGCCGACCAGGAGTTGCGCTATGGCAGCCAGTTCCGTGCCTATTTTGAAGCCATCACCCCGCGGGTGCCGGTCGCGCCCGGCGTGACGGTTCCGATCGTGACCCGCCTCGAACAGGCGACCGGACGCCCGGTCGGCTCCCTCGTGCGCGCCGGCGTCGCTGTCGATGACGACTACGACTACGAGAGCCGCAGCGCCGCGGTGTTCGGTCAGGCGACATGGAATGCCACCGAACAGTTCTCGATCACCGGCGGACTGCGCTACTCGCGCGAGGAGAAGAGCGCCGATTTCCGGATCCAGTCGTTAGATGGCCTGTCCCAGATCCCGCTCGTCGGTCCGCTGGCACCCTTCGCGCCGTTGCGGGTGGTCCAGAATTTCCCGGCCGTGAACCCATTCTCGACCGACTTCACCGACGACGATGTGTCCGGGACGGTCAGCGCGGCCTATGAAATCAGTGATACGGTCAATCTGTTTGCCCGCTATGCCCGGGGCTACAAGTCCGGCGGCTTCAACCTCAGCCGTACCGCCGCCCAGACCACGCCGGGCAATCCGGTCGCCGATCCCGCCCGCGTGGTCTTCGACCCCGAAACGGTCGACGCCTGGGAGGCCGGGGCCAAGCTCCGCTTCTGGAGCGGACGGGCCCAGGTCAATGCCAATGTCTTCGTCCAGACCCTGGACAACTACCAGACCAATGCCTTCGACGGCGTGGCTTTCCGGATCGTCAATGCCGGCGGTCTGGAGAGTCGCGGTCTGGAGTGGGACTACCGGGTGCAACTGACCGACAACATCGTGCTCGATGGCGGCGGTACCCTGCAGGACGCCGAGTTCACGGACTTCCCCAATGCCACCCCGACCGCCGCCCAGATCGTCACCGGCCGGACGGTGCAGGATCTGAGCGGTCAGACACCGAACTTCGTCTCCGATGTACTGGTGTCGGGCGGCATCACCTACACCGTGCCCCTGAACGGCTCGATCGGGCTGAGGGCCAACCTCAACTACCTGTACCGCTCCGACTATATGACCGCCCAGGATCTCGACCCGCTGTCGCTGCAGGACGCCTATGTTCTGATGAACGCCAGCATCGGTCTTGGCAGCCTTGACCGGGTCTGGTCTGCAGAAGTCTGGGTCCGGAATCTGACGGACGAGCGGGTCGCCAATATCGTGTTCGATACCGTCTTCCAGACGGGAAGCCAGAGCGCCTTCATGGAACCGCCCCGGACCGCCGGCATCACCTTGCGGCGTAGTTTCTAGCGGGGGAGGCGAGGGCGACCATGGGACTGCGCGCGCTGATCGGCCCCATGGTCGCCGGGACGATCACCTCCACCCGGCTGCGTGACGCCCGCCGTCGACAGTTTGAGGCCGGGCGGGTGCGGGCGCACCGGCCGCATGAGGTCCTGTATCTCCATCAGGTGGATGATCCCTGGTCCACGCTGACGGCCCAGAGACTGGCGGCGGTCGCCATACAGTACGGCGTTACCATCACGCCGCATCTGGTCTCGCCGCCCCCCGACTGGGCGGCCCCCGAACGCGAACGGCTACAGGCCTATGCCCGGCGCGACGCAGCCCTGATTGCGCCGGCCTACAGGCTGGGCTTTGAGGGCCGCAGCCAGCCTTCGCCCGGAGAGGTCCATCGGGCGCAGCTCATCCTTCAGGCCGCCATCACCAGCGAGTGGTTTTTCGAGGCAGCGTCGGTGGTCGGCGGGGCCCTTTGGTCCGGACAGTCCCTGAACGCAGCCGAAATGGCGTTCGGTGCAGCCGAGCCGGCGGCCGTGTTGACGGCGCTGGCCGCCGGGGATCGCCTGCGGGAGCGGCTGGGTCACTACCTCGGCGGAACCCTCTACCATGCCGGGGAATGGTACTGGGGCCTGGATCGTCTCGGAGATCTCGAGACCCGGCTGGAGGCGCTCGGTTGCGGCCACGGCCCGACCGGCCGGCCGGTCGCTGAACGGCCGGGGGTACGATTGGGGCAGACCGCCTTTGCGGCAGATTCATCGACCCCGGCGCTGGAGTTCTTCCTCTCCTTCCGCAGCCCCTACACCTGGCTGGCCATGGACCGGACGCGGGCCCTGGCGAACCACTATGGTGTGGCACTGCGTCTGCGCTTCGTTCTACCGATGGTGATGCGGGGCCTGCCAGTCCCGGCGACCAAGCGGAACTATATCCTGCGCGACTGCAAGCGCGAGGCCGAGCGCCTCGACCTCCCCTTCGGGCGTGTCTGTGATCCGGTCGGCCGTCCGGTGGAGCGGGGGCTGGCCATCCTGCATGGGGCGATCGCCACGGGTCATGGGCCGGAGTTCGCCTCCTCCTTCCTGCGGGGCGTGTTCGCCGAAGGGGTGGACGCGGGTTCGGATCGGGGCCTGCGTCGACTGGTCGAGCGCGCCGGCCTCGACTGGCCCCAGGCCCGGGTCTGGATGCAGGACGAAAGCTGGCGCGCGGTCGCAGAAGAGAACCGGCAGGCCATGTTCACCGAAGACCTGTGGGGTGTGCCTTCCTTCCGTTTCGGCGGGCTGGCGACCTGGGGGCAGGACCGGCTCTGGCTGGTGGAGAACGCGATTATCGAAACCCTCGGCGGGGCGCGTCAGAGCGGTTCCGCCACGGCCCGAAAGACAATGGCATGACTGTGCGCCGCCTCTCCCTCGCCGCCCTGGTGCTCATCCTCCTCGCAGTGGGCGTGCTGGCTCTCTTCCAGCGCCAGATCGGCACCCGCGTGCTGGAGCGGATCGCCGACAGCCAGGTCGGCCGCGACACGGTCGCCACCCTGCCGGACGGCCTCAATGTCGCGCTGTGTGGCACCGGTTCACCGATGCCGGACCCGACCCGGGCCGGGCCCTGCAGCGCGGTCATGGTCGGGGGCAAGGTCTTCCTGATCGACAGCGGGGAGGGGAGTGCCCGGAACCTGTCACGAATGGGAATTCCGGCCGGCCGGATCGAGGCGATCTTCCTGACTCATTTCCATTCGGACCATATCGACGGCCTGGGTCCGGTTTTGATGCAGCGCTGGATCGGTGGCACCTACACGCGCCCGACCCCCCTGTTCGGACCCGAGGGCGTCGAGGCCGTCGTGGACGGGTTCAACACCGCCTATGCGCTCGACGCCACCTATCGCAGTGCGCACCACGGGCCCGCCCTTGCACCGCCGTCCGGGCGAGGGGCCACAGCGTCGACGTTCAGTGCCGTGGCCGCTGCGGGGCCTGCCGGCCTCGTCGTCTACCGGGCGGACGGCCTGGTGGTGACGGCTTTCACCGTGGATCACGGGCCGGTCCATCCGTCGGTTGGCTACCGGTTCGACTATGCCGGCCGCAGTGCCGTCTTCAGTGGAGACACGGTGGCCTCTGCCCGTCTGACGACCATGGCAAGGGGAGCCGACCTGCTGATTCATGAGGCGCTCCAACCCTCCCTGCTGGGGGCGGTCGAACGCCGGCTGGATGAACGGGACCTGCCGCATCTGGCCCAGATCATGCGCGACATCGTCAACTATCACGCGACCCCCGAGCAGGCCGCCGATACGGCCCGGGAGGCGGGAGTGGACGCCCTTGTGCTGAACCATCTCGTGCCGCCCCAGCCCCTGGACTACGGCTATGCCGCCTTCCTCGGTGACGCCCGCAAACACTACGATGGCCCCATCACCGTGGGCGAGGACGGCATGCTGTTCAGCCTGCCCCGCGGCGCGGATACCATTGTGCGCAAGCGGCTGTTCTAGGCAGCCGGGTCCGGAGAAGCGGAACGTGCCGCCTGCAACAGGGCGCGCAGGGTGTGTTCCATGACCCGCCGCGCCTCGACCACCGTCAGGTGCTGGTCCCGGCGCAGACCGACCCAGGTGGGCCAGGACGAGGCCGAGACGAGGGACTGCAGAAACAGGGGCCGGTCGGCGTCCGGTGCCTGGGCCAGGGAGGCCGAGAACATGGCGTTCAGATAGCTGCTGTGGGTGACGTCGTCCTCGCTCAGCATCCTGTCAATCACAGGATTGTCTGCCCGCATGGCCCCTGCAACAGCCCGGGCAGGGGTGACATACTCCCACAGCCGTCCGAGCCGCTGGGCCACAGCCTTGACCCGCTCGGGTTCCGGCATCTGGCTGATGTCGCGGGAATGGAAGCGGGCGAAGACCTCATCGCGCTGCATATGGGTCGCGGCGATGATCAGCTCATTGGTGTCCGCGAAATGCCGGAAGACCGAGCGCCGCGATACATTGGCCCGGTCGGCGACGGCGTCCATGGTCGGCATCTGTCGCGTCTCGCGGACCAGGTCCAGCAGGGCGCGTGCGATGGCAAAGCGGCTGCGTTCGCTACGGACGCGCCGCCCGTCGACGGAGGGTTGATCGTCAGCGGAATCCGCCAAGGGCTGCTCCAGATATTGACATCAAGAATGCCATAACACCAGGTAGGCGTTGCGACCAGATGCGCCACCGGGCGCACTCATATTGATTATCGGAGGAACGCGACATGACGCTAGACGAAATCACTTCAGAGATCCGGGGGCGGGTCGCCGCCAACGGCGGCATCAAGGGCAAGACGGTCAAGTTTCATTTCGGCGACGACGGGGCCATCCGCATCGACGCCAAGGGCGACGCCGTCGTGGTCGACAATGACGACAGCGCCGCGGACTGCACCGTCAAGATCTCCAAATCCGACTTCCTTGAGATGGCAGCCGGCAGGCTGAACCCGACGGCCGCGTTCATGTCCGGCAAGATCAAGATCGACGGCGACATGGGTCTGGCCATGCAGCTGGGTAACATCCTCAACTGACGGGGCCCCGGGGGCGGTTCCTCAGGATGAGGGATCGCCCCAGACCTCACGGTTGTCGACCCGGGCGATGCGGCGGCCGGCCTTCAGGGTCAGCCAAGGAGCCAGCCCGAAAGGGTCCAGCGCGGCGGTAACCGTCGCCTGGTCTGCCGCGGTCAGCCCGTCGAAGTCGTCGGTCACGGCCTGCAGTTTGAACACGCTGAACGCCCTCAGCGCCGTCGTCATCTGTGTCCCCGAGAGGTCGAACGAAACGGTGCCCCGGGGCCGCTTCTCGCGGTCCGCAGACTGCAGAGGTTCACCCGCTGCGAGATCGGGATGGTCTGCCAGCCAGGCGTCCAGACCGGCGACCTGGGCCATCAGTTCGGCCCCGTAGATCCGGCCCACGGCCTCCAGCACCGGGCCCAGGGTCGGGGCCAGTTGGTCGTCGGCTGCATAGGCCTCGGCCGTGTCCGGGAATTCCGGCATGTCCGCGTCGGCCGAGATCATCCGCTCGACCCAGCGCCAGACGAAATAGGCGCGCGTCTTCATCTGATCCGCCGGATACGGATCGCGCGCCAGGTGGGCGTGGAAGGCGGCGATCAACCCGAAATCCCCGACACAGGGAACGCCGCCAAGCAGATAGGGCGAGCGCTGGAAATGTCGGTTCAGGGCGTCGAGCAGGGCTTCATAGCCGGCCTCGACCGCCGGAATGGTCTGCGGCGAGAGGCCCAGTGCGGGCAGATAGGTCTGCAGCTTCGCCATGACTCCCCCGGCCACAGCCTCGGCGTCCGCGGCGTCGGCCCCCGGCGCGATCCCGGCGGCGAAGGCGGCGCGCAGGAAGCCCATGTTCTGATCGGGGTAGTTCCAGCGGTAGTGCATGGCCGCGCGGATCATGCCCTCGTCTCCGAACAGCTCAAAGATCCGCGCGATCACCGAATGGCGCGGGGTCGACGGATAGATCGAGACCTCCCCGGGGAAGGTCCATTCCACATGCCGCAGGATGTCGGCCGTGTCCTGGATGAGTTCACCCTCCGGGGTCTCCAGCACCGGAATGATCAGCCGCCCGATCGCGGGTGCGACGTCCCCGACAAACCGCGGATGGCTGATCAGACGCTCGACAAACGGCACCCGGCGCTTGCGCAGGTGGGCGCGCGCCTTGCCGGCGAACATCGACACCGGCATGCCATAGAGGACGTAGGGCTGGCTCATAGGGGTTCCATTCAGCGTGTGGGACGACCCCGGCGGTCGCGAAGGCCGCCGGGTTGGAGCGGGGGAGTGGCAGCCGGCGGAAAAAGGGGGCCGGACAGATCGACCCCCAGGATCGCCGTGACCCGGGCCCTCGCCGGGGCCTCCAGCGCGGCATGGTCGTGCTGGAGCCGGGCCAGTCGTGCGGCCCGATAGGGGTTGGACCGGTAGCGGATCGGCGCGGTCGGGCTGAGATGGTGCACGACATCGCCCTGTCCGGTGGCGACGGCCATGGCATTGGCGACCAGCTCGGGCAGGAACCGGGTCCGGATCAGGGCGAGCAGGGGGGCCAGATCGTCCGGGATCTGATCCAGCGACCGGGCATCCGCAGCCGGGACACCTTCCAGCGCCCATAGACGCGTGACCCAGGCCGCGACCGCCGGTGCCCGCGCCCGCAGAATGCGCCCGGGGGTCGGGTCGCAATGGAAATGCCGGAACAGGGGGCCGAACAGGCCGATATCGGCGCGTGTCGGTCCCGGGCCCAGCACCCAGTCCCTCCGCCGCAGCACCGGCTCCAGCGCGTCGAGCAGATCCAGATAGTCCGCCTCGATCTCGAGTCGGTTCGTCGCTGTGACCCCTTCACCCCGCAGGTAGTGCGCTCGCTGGCGCATCAGGATGAACCGGCGCTTCAGGGCCAGCGGTCCCGGCACGTCGCGCAGCATTCCCTGGGCCAGCCGCCCGCTCATCAGTCGGGCGTCGTCCGCAAAGGCCCAGCGATAGTAGAGCGCCGGCCGCCACAGATGCTCGTCGCCAAAGGTTTCGATCAGCCCGGCGATGAAGGCGCAGACCGGATCGGCCGGGGTCAGGGTGTGCTCGGGGTGTTCGACTTCCAGCGTATCCATGATCCGGACCGTGTCCGTCATCCAGCGTCCGTCCGGCAGTTCGAGCTGCGGCATCTGCCGCACGCCGGTGATCCGGCCCAGCCGGCGAAAGGCCCGGGTGTCCATCTCCTGCAGCCGGTACGGCAGACCCTTGGCCCGCAGATACCCCTCCAGTTTTCCGGTGAAGTAGGACAGGTCCAGCCCGTGGACGATCAGCATGAGACCCCTCTGCCCGGACCGATTGACCCGCCTGCCTGCAGATATCATTATGGCATCGAGGATGCCAATAGTAGCCGGACGGAACGGTTCGGGCGGGGGAACGCATGCAGGACGATAAGGACGGGCCCGGCCGCTATCAGCTGAAGGGGGCCATCGGCTCGCCCTACTCCATGAAGATGCGGGCGGCGCTCCGCTATCGGTGTATCCCGTTCGACTGGGAGGGGGGCATGGCGGGCTTCGTCGCCGCCCAGTCCATGAAGGCCAAGGTCATCCCCGTGCTGGTCACACCGGAAGGGGAGGTCTTCAATGATTCAACCGCGCTGATCGCCCTGCTGGAGGCCCGGCATCCCGGCGCACGCAGTCTCGTCCCGAGTGACCCGGCGCTGGCCTTCCTCTCGCTGCTGCTGGAGGACCTCGCGGACGAATGGCTGGTCAAGGCCATGTACGCCTATCGCTGGGCGCGACCGGTCGATCAGGAGCAGATGAGCCGCTGGCTGGCGTTTGACGCCCTGCGCGGCTCGGGGCAGGCGGTGATCGAGGAACAGGCCCGGGTGTGGCGCGATCGCCAGGTCGGGCGTCTGGATATCGTGGGGGTCGGAGGCGCGGCCCAACCGGTGATCGAGGCCTCGGCAGGGCGGATCATGGCGGCGCTTGACCGCCAGGTGGTCGAGCGGGGTTACCTGCTTGGCAGCCGTCCCTGCGCCGCCGACTTCGCCTTCTATGGCCAACTCAGCCAGCTCACCACCGACCCTACCCCCCAGGCCCTGATGCGTGCGCACTATCCGTGGCTGTTCCGGTGGGTGCAGACGACCGAGGACCTGTCGGGCGAACCCGAAGGGCAGTGGGACGCGGCGCTGGACACACCCGTGCTCCACGCCCTGCTGACCGAATGCGCGACCCATTACCTGCCCTTCCTCGCCGCCAATGCCGCGGCGGTGCAGTCGGGTGAGCCGCTGTTCTGCTATCGGGCCGGCGAGGCCGAGCTGGCCCAGCCCGCAGACCGGTACCAGGTCAAATGTCTGCGGGCACTCGTTGAGGCCTACGCCTCTCTCGACCGGGACAGCCAGACGCGCCTTCGCTCCGTGCTGGCCGGGACCGGCTGCCTGTCTTTCCTTACCGAAGCCGCAAGCAAGGACGTTGCTGCATGACCGATGGTACTCCGGATGCCCGCCCGCCGCGCCGCATTGACCGGCGCTCGCTGCTGATCGGGGCGGCCGGCGGCACAGTGGCCGCGACCGGTGGGGCCTTCGCCGTCGGCGCGGTCCGGGCCGCCATGGCACCCTACGTCACCCCCTCCGCCGTTCCCGAGGGCCAACCGGCGCGGGTCCGGGAATCGTTCCGGGACTCCCGACCCTCCTATGCCCGGGTGCCGACGGCCCCCGAGGGCGCACCGAACATCGTCACGATCGTGCTGGACGATGTCGGGTTCGCCGACCTCGGCTGCTATGGCAGCGAGATCCGGACGCCGACTTTCGACGTTCTGGCCGGGGCAGGGGTGCGCTATTCCAATTTCCGGACCTGCGCCATGTGCTCGCCGACCCGGGCGGCGCTGCTGACCGGGCTCAACTCCCACTCGGCGGGAATGGGTTGGCTGGCCGAGATGGACAGCGGCTATCCCGGCTATCGGGGCGATCTGACGCGCGAGGCGGCGACCCTGCCGGAGATCCTGCGCGACGCCGGCTGGTCGACGTTCCTTTCGGGCAAATGGCACGTCAACAATTCCAGCAGCAACGGTCCCGCCGGCCCCTTCCACAACTGGCCGACCTCGCGCGGTTATGAGCATGCCTACTGGTTCCAGGGGCATTCGACCGACTATTTCCGGCCATCCGAACTGTATGACGGCGTCGCCCCGGTCGCCCCCCCGGAGGGCGAGGACTACTATGTCTGCGACGACCTGACGGACCGGGCGATCCGCTATATCCGCACGCAGAAAGCCGTTGCACCCGACAAGCCGTTCCACCTGCAACTGGCCTTTCCGGGGGCCCATTCACCGCTCCAGGTGCGGGCGCGGGAGCGGGACGCCTACAAGGGGCGCTATGACATCGGCTGGGACGCGGTCCGGACCTCACGGCTGGAGCGGCAGAAGGCGCTGGGCCTGTTGCCGCCGACCACCAGCCTGCCGCCGCTGTCGTTCGGGACCCGCCCGTGGACCGAGCTGAGCGCCATCGAGAAGCGGGTCTTTGCCCGCTACATGGAGGTCTATGCCGCCATGATCTCGAACATGGACACCAATGTCGGCCGGTTGATGCAGACCCTGCGCGAACTGGGCCTGGAGGAGAACACCCTGGTTCTCGTCATGTCCGACAACGGCAGCTCCGGAGAGGGGACGCCCGACGGGTCGCCCAATGTCTTCGCCCCCGCCTTCGGACGGCCGGTGCCGATCGAGAAGGCGGCCGAGCTCTATGACGTCATGGGCGAGGACGCGACCTTCCCCCACTACCCCATGGGCTGGGCCTGCGTGTCGAACACCCCGTTCCGCCTCTACAAACAGTATGCCCATCTGGGTGGCGTCGCCGATCCGCTGATCGTGTCCTGGCCGCGTCGTATCCGCGACGGCGGCAAGGTCCGTGACAAGTTCGTCCACGTCGTTGACGTCATGCCGACCCTGCTGGAGGCCGCAGGAGTGGCGCGACCGGAAACCTATCTCGGCCTGCCGCAGAAGCCGCTGGAAGGGGCCAGCTTCCTCGCCAACATCCTTTCGGCCGGGGCGGCGACCCGGACGGGCCAGTACTACGAACTGGGCGGAAATCGAGCCTATGAGGACGGCCGCTGGCGACTCGTCTGTCGCCATACCCGTGGTGCCGACTATGACGACGACGTCTGGGAACTCTATGACCTGACACAGGACGTGAACGAGACCCGTGATCTGGCTGCCGCGCATCCGGAAATCGTCGAACGGCTTCAGACCGCCTGGCGCGCGGCTGCCGAAAAATATGCCGTCCTGCCCCTCGATGACCGCAACCTGATGCTCAAGCTTGTCCAGGATCGCCAGGCGCGGGGCATTCGTGCGCGCTGGGAGTTCCACCCGCCGGTCGAACGGATCGCCTATGACGTGGCCCCGCTGGTCTGCGGGCTGGATCACGAGTTCACGGTCGATCTGACCTGGGCCCCGGGTCAGGACGGGGTGCTTGTGGCGGCCGGGTCGAAACACGCCGGTTATGTCCTGTATGTCGAGGATGGCCGGCTGGCCTATGAATACAGTCTGGTTCCCTGGGGCGAGCGGATCGTGGCCAACGCGCCGCTGCGGCGCGGTCAGAACACTGTCCGCTATGTCCAGACCATGACCGGTCGCCCCTTCGACGGGCGCGGCACCCTGTTCGTCAATGGCCGCAAGGTCGGCGAACGGACCTGGGAACAGGCCCTGTTCGCCACCGGCTATGACGGCTTCACCATCGGAGCCGACCTCGGCAACCAGGTCTCCGCCCGTTACACCGGCCCCAATCCCTTTGGTGGGACCATCGCGCGGGTTCTGATCGAGGTGGACAACAAGCCCACCAATCCCGTCGAGACCCGGCGGTTTCTGGACCGTATGGGCATGATCGTATGATCCGGTCGCAGGTGACCGCCGCCATGGCGATTATCCCGGGCGGGAGCTTCCGTCTGGGTTCGGACGATCACTATCCCGAGGAGCGACCGTCGCGCCGGGTCGAGGTGGCGAGCTTCGCCATCGATGTCGGGCCGGTGACCAATTCCGCCTTCGCGACCTTCGTCGCCGCGACGGGGTGGATGACCACGGCCCAGCGTCTGCGACCGGCCGGCTCCGCCGTCTTTGCCATGACCCCGGGACCGGTCGATCTGGCCCGGCCGGACCAGTGGTGGCGGTTTGTGGAGGGGGCGGCCTGGGACCGGCCCGAAGGGCCCGGCTCGACCGTGGACGGTCGTGGCGATCATCCCGTGGTCCATGTCTCGCTGGAGGACGCCGAAGCCTATGCCGCGTGGGCAGGCAAACGCCTGCCGACCGAGGCGGAATGGGAGGTCGCGGCCCGGGGCGGGCTGGAAGGCGCGACCTATGGCTGGGGCGAGGATTTTGCCCCCGACGGGGTGGCGATGGCCAATGTCTGGCGCGGGGCCTTTCCTTGGTGGTCCGAGACCAGGACGCCCGGACCGTCCCCGGTCGGGTCCTGGCCCGCCAACGGCTATGGGTTGTTCGACATGATCGGCAATGTCTGGGAATGGACATCTGACCGGCTCGACCAACAGGGGCGGTGCGGCTGCTCGGCGCCGACGACGGGCGACGTCCGGCACACCCTGAAGGGCGGCTCCTTCCTCTGTGCGGGCGAGTACTGTGCCCGCTATCGTCCGGCGGCCCGGATCGGCCTGATCCCGGACACCTCGACCGCCCACATCGGCTTTCGCTGCGCCCGTGACCTCCCCTCCCGACTGGATTCCCTCCCATGATCGATCTCTACACCGCCCCGACGCCGAACGGCTGGAAGGCCTCGGTCGCGCTGGAAGAACTGGGCCTCCCCTATGAGGTCCATGCCATCGACCTGTTGTCCGGGGCCCAGCGCGCGCCGGCGTTTCTGGCCATCAATCCGAACGGCAGAATTCCCGCGATCGTCGACCGTGACGCCGAAGACTTCGCCGTTTTCGAATCCGGCGCGATCCTGATCTATCTGGCCGAGAAGACCGGACGGCTGATGCCCACGGATGCGAAGGGCCGGAGCCGGGTGATCCAGTGGCTGATGTTCCAGATGGGCGGCATCGGCCCGATGATGGGCCAGGCCAATGTGTTCCACCGCTATTTCCCCGAGAAGATCCAGGTCGTCATCGACCGGTATCAGGGTGAGAGCGGACGGCTGTTCGGCGTTCTGGACCGGCATCTGGCGGACCATGAATGGCTGGCCGGAGACTATTCCATCGCCGACATCGCCAACTGGTGCTGGGTCCGGACGCACAAATGGTCGGGCGTGGACATCACGCCCCATATCCATCTTCAGCGCTGGGTCGCCGCCATCGCGGCCCGGCCTGCGGCCGATGCGGGGATCAAGATCCCCTTCGATCTCGAGGCCGTCATGGCGGCGACCCGGAACGGACGTGAGACCTTCGCCCAGGGCGGCCAGACCCTGGTCAATATGGGCAAGCCCGAGACGTGAGCGGGCTATGGACTGCCCTCGGCCGGGAGATCCGTTTTCTGACCGGCGGCCTGCGCACCCTGTCGCGCGTCTCGCGGTTCAAGCCGGGGTCGCGGGCCAATGTCGCCGATGATCTGGAGGCTGCCGTCGACCGCCACCCTTCGCGGACGGCGATCCTGTTCGAGAACGAACGCTGGACCTACGGCGATCTGGAACGGCAGGCCAACCGCTATGCGGCCTGGGCCCGCGCAGAAGGGATCGGGCCGGGTGCGACGGTGGCCCTGTTCATGGAGAACCGGCCCGACTATCTGGCCGTCTGGCTCGGCATGGCCAAGGTCGGCGTCGCCACGGCATTGATCAACACGCAGCTGACCGGTGCGGGCCTGGCCCATTGCGTCGACACGGCCGGAGCGGCCCATGTCATCGTGGATGCCCCCCTGGCCGAGGCGTGGCGGTCGGCACGGCCGCATCTGAAGACACATGCGCGGGCGTGGCTGTCCGGCGGGGCGGCGGATGACATCGCCGCTCTGGATCCTGTTCTGGAGCGGAGCTCGCCTGCACGGCCGGATCGCGGGCTTCGTTCCGGACAGCGGGCCGAGGATCTGGCCCTGCTGATCTTCACCAGCGGCACGACCGGCCTGCCCAAGGCCGCGCGGATCACCCATCTGCGCATGCTGCTGACCATGCATTCCTTCGCGGCGGCGACCGGGGCGACGGCGCGCGACGTCATCTACGCGCCCCTGCCGCTGTACCACACGGTCGGCGGCGTCTGCGCCCCGGGCATCGCCCTGACGGTCGGCGGGGCCATCGCCCTGCGCAGGCAGTTCTCGGTGACCGCCTTCTGGAGCGACTGCGTCCGCTTCGAGGCCACCCTGTTCCAGTATATCGGCGAGCTGTGCCGCTATCTGGTCAATGCCCCGGTGCACCCGGATGAGCGCCGCCACCGGCTGCGGCTGGCGGTTGGCAACGGCTTGCGGCCCGATGTCTGGGACCGGTTCCAGGCGCGCTTTGGTGTCCCGCGTATTCTGGAGTTCTACGGGGCGACGGAGAGCAATCTGACCCTGTTCAATTTCGACGGCGGGCCTCACGCCATCGGACGGGCCCCGCCGTACATGAAGGCGTCCGTGAATGTGGAACTGATCCGGTTCGATGCGGTCGCCGAGCGACCGGTCCGCGCGGCCTCCGGTCGCTGCATCACCTGCGCCGACGACGAGATCGGCGAAGCCATCGCCCGGATCGACCCGGCAAAGGCCCAGATGCGGTTCGAGGGCTATTCCGACGCCGGAGCCACCGAGACCAAGGTCCTGCGCGACGTCTTCGCCCCCGGCGACGCCTGGTTCCGCTCGGGCGACCTGATGCGGCGGGACCGGCTCGGCTATTTCTATTTTGTCGACCGGATCGGTGACACCTTCCGCTGGAAGGGCGAGAATGTCTCGACCACCGAGGTCGCCGGGGTGCTCGCCTCGGCCCCCGGCGTGCTGGAGGCCAATGTCTATGGCGTCGAGATCCCGGGCTGCAGCGGCCGCGCCGGAATGGCGGGTCTGGTGGTGGATGAGGCCTGTTTTGATGCAGAGGCTGTGCGCCGTCTGGTGCATGACGCCTTGCCCCCCTATGCCCGTCCCCTGTTCCTGCGCCTGACCCCGGCCATGGAGACCACGGGCACTTTCAAACAAAAGAAGACGGATGCGGTCCGGGAAGGGTTTGATCCCCGCACGGTCCGCGACCCGCTGATGTTCGACGATCCCCGGACCGGGACCTATGTGCCGGTCTGCGAGGCCCGCTATGCCGAGATCGTCTCCGGGGCCGTCCGGCTGTGACCCGCGCCGGTCCGGGGATCAGCCTCGCAGCGGTCGTGGCGCTGGCAGGATTGGCCGGTTGCACTGTCCCGCCGCCGGTCACGCCGGCCGTCTGTCCCGCGACCCCGACGACCGACGGGCCGGGTGCGATGGTCAGCGTGCCGGCCGGGGCCTTCCTGATGGGCGACGACGTCTATGCTGACGAAGGTCCCCGGCGTCAGGAGACCGTTGCCGCGTTCCGGATCGACGCCACGGAGGTCACCAACGCACAGTTTGCCCGGTTCGTGGCCGAGACCGGCTATGTCACCGTAGCCGAGCAACCGGTGGATCCGGCCCTGTACCCCGGCCTGCCGGCCGGTGCGGTCCAGCCGGGTTCCGCGGTCTTTCGCTTCGACGACGGCCGCTTCGATCCGCGCAACGCGGCCACATGGTGGGTCTTCGTGCCCGGGGCCTCGTGGCGGCATCCGGAGGGGCCGGGCAGTGACCTGAAGGGACGTGACTTCCTGCCGGTGGTTCACATCGCCCTGGCCGATGCCCAGGCCTATGCCCGATGGGCCGGGCGACGCCTGCCGACCGAAATCGAATGGGAATGGGCGGCGCGTTCCGCCGATCCCGACGCTGGAAACCCGGACCGTCAGCCGACCGAAGCCAACACCTGGCAGGGTGTGTTTCCGGTGCGGGATGAGGGCGGGGACGGTTACAGGGGCGCAGCCCCCGCCGGCTGTTTCACTGCCAATGGACTGGGTGTCCACGACATGATCGGCAATGTCTGGGAGTGGACCGCCGACCCCTACAGACCCGACCGGCCGACCGCGTTCGCGCCCGACGACGCCGGGGCCGATCCGCGCCAGCCGGGCGTCCCTGTCGGCGTGATCAAGGGCGGCAGCTATCTGTGCGCGCCGAACTATTGCATGCGCTACCGGCCGGGCGCGCGGCAGGCCCAGGACCTGACCCTCGGCGCGTCCCATGTCGGGTTCCGGACCGTCGCGGCGGCACCGGAGGCACCTGCTGCACCATCAGGATGACGCCGGTCCGGGTGACAGCCAGTCCGGCGTCGGCAGGCCACGGGCCTTGAGGAAGTCGACGTTGAACAGGCGTGAGGCGTAACGGACGCCCGGGTCGCACAACAGGGTCAC